>JBFYPV010000229.1:0-2525 GCA_041303085.1 Crocinitomicaceae bacterium | reverse complement strand
CCAAGACAAAAGCATTCTCGAACTATCGGAAAAAGCTGGGCTCGACGCACCATTCTCTTGCCGTGGCGGAGTTTGTTCGTCTTGCAGAGCCAAAGTACTCAAAGGAAGCGCCACCATGCGCATGAATCACTCCCTCACCGATAGCGAAATCGCAGACGGTTACATCCTCACCTGCCAAGCGTTTGCCACAAGTGAAGAACTAATTGTGAGTTTCGATGAATAAGAACGTCGTTATTCTCGGCGCGAGCCAAGGCATTGGCGCTGCTCTTGTAGACCATTTTGCTCAGCTGGAAGACACCACAGTAATCGCTTTATCTCGGAATTTAGATAAAATGAGGGGTCGTTTTTTACAAAAAAATGTTTCTTGCCACCAACTTGATATTTCCAAAGACGTTCACCAACAAATTGCTGCGCTCGGTTTTGCTTCCCCAATTGACATCTTGATCAACAACGCTGGGCTCTTGATCAACAAACCATTTGAACAACTCAGTCACCAAGACTTGAGCGAAAGTTACCAGGTGAATGTCATTGGCATCATGGAAGCCACACAAGCTTTGCTGCCTCAGTTGGCTGCTGACGCACACATTGTGAACATCAGTTCAATGGGCGGTTTTCAGGGCAGTCTGAAATTTGCAGGGCTCGCAGCTTACTCCACATCCAAAGCAGCACTTTGCGCCTTTACAGAGCTTTTTGCAGAAGAATACAAAGCCACCTCGCTGCGCATGAACTGCTTGTGCCTAGGTGCCGTTCAGACCGAAATGCTATCTGCCGCTTTTCCGGGCTACATTGCGCCAACCTCCCCTGCCGAAATGGCTCAGTTTATCGCCAATTTTGCGCTGCACAACGGCGCCTTTTTCAACGGTAAAATTATTCCGGTTTCCAGTTCAAATCCATAATTTCTAATCCGCAGGCTTTTTCGTAACTTCGTTACGTGAAGGAGTTTTGCAGGATCCTATTTTTATTGTTGGCAGCCCCGGTGCTTGCCCAAGACATCCATTGGACGCAATTCAACAATAACCCCATCTTTCAAAACCCTGCCAACGCCGGCAATTTCAAAGAAGACCTCCGCCTTACGGCCAACTACCGCACACAGTGGCGCAGTGTCAGTATTCCTTTTCAAACCACAGCTCTTGCTGCAGATACCAAATGGAAACAATGGGGCATCGCAGCCAATTATTTTCACGACCAAGTTGGCGACGGCAAGTTTCAGACCAACGAAATGCAACTGAGTATATGTCGGCCAATTGCCCTCAATAAGCAACAGCAACTCCGGGCCGCCATTCAGCTGGGTTTCAATCAACGGCAACTCAACAGCAGCGCCTTCTACTTCGACAACCAATACAACGGCTATATTTTTGATCCAAATGCGCCCACCAATGAGTTTTTTCAGACGGCATCCATGACCAAACCCATGCTCGGCTTAGGCCTTATCCATCAATACGCGCTCAACAAACAAGTCTCCATACAAAGTGGGCTGAGTATTTTTAACCTCACGCGGCCCAATCAGAGCTTCTTTACCGACAACACGAAACGCGATGTCAGGGTCAATTTATTTGGGCAACTGCGCTATCAATACACGCCTGAATTGTTTTTTGAACCGAGTTTTCAGCTCAATGTACAAGGGCCGTATCGCGCATTGACCATCGGTTCCACTTCTGGTTATTTACTCTCCTCAAAAGACGACATCACACTGAGTTCCGCGCTATGGTGGCGAACCAAAGATGCTTTTTGTCTGCAGTTTGGGCTCGCCCGCGGGCCGCTCTATACCGGTATTTCCTACGACTTCAATTATTCTTCACTGGTGCCGGCTAGTAGAGGGCGTGGTGCATTTGAATTGAGTGTGCGCTACGTTTTCAGTAAATTTCAACCACCACAATTGCAATACCGCATATGCCCAGACTATATCTGATTTATTTGCTATTGCTCGCCTCGCCGCTTTGTGCGCAAAAGCAATTGCAGCGGCTTATTGCCCATGCCGATACCCAGGTGCAAGCACTCGACTACATTGAAGCCTTGCGCTACTATGATCAAGCGCTGGAATTGGAACCCAATAACATTGACCTACACTGGAAAATCGCAACTGCCAATCAGCAATTTAAGGATTACAAAACCGCAGCCAATTATTTTCTAAAAGTTTTTGAGCAAGATCCAGATGGGCAAAAGTATCCGCAAGCGCAGCTCAATTACGCGCTCATGCTCAAGCAACAAGGGCGCTACAAAGAGGCCCTGGCACAATTCAAAGAAGCCAAAAAGTTTTTTGCCGAAGACAAAAAAAATAGTGCCTATCTCAAGGCCGAACAAGAAATTATGGCTTGCAATTGGGTACTTAAGCAACTCAAATTCATCAGCGCCGAAGAAAACAGCGCTTTACTGCAGCATCCGGTCAATACGGTCGATACCGAATTTGGTCACCTCTTTTTAAATGATACCCTCATTTTTAGCTCCTTAAAAGCCGATTCTACTGCCGCAGACGAAGAACAAATTTTCAGCAGCCAATATACCATCCAACTGTATCAATTCCCGGC
>JBFYPV010000228.1:0-5605 GCA_041303085.1 Crocinitomicaceae bacterium | reverse complement strand
AAGAAACCGCGGATGACATAATCTTGCGCAGCAAGGCTGTTGCAAATAAGAATCAGGAGGGGAAGGAGTATTCGTTTGAGCATTTGTTCAGATAAGAGTTCCCGAAGTTAATGAATTGTTTTGATTTCTCAAGACTACTTAATGCGCAATCAGCACCTTGTGAAAAGAGGATGGTTCGCCAACTAATTGCAGCACATAGGTCCCGTTTTTCAAATTTTCGATAGCTATTGCATCTTGACCCTCGTCAATAAGACCGTATAAAACGACTCGCCCTTCTAGATTATACAAATAGTATGGAATGTTGCTTTGAATCTGACCTTGTATGCGCAGCATTTTTTGGGCGGGATTCGGGAAAATTTGAAAAGCGCTCGTATTTTCTTCCAGACCAACAATGTTGTTGCTGTATGCACAACCGTAGTCATACGTGACCAATAAATTGTATGCCCCAAAGAAATTAGGGTCGATGATCAGGCTGTCATTGGTAGCACCGGCCAAGGGTTGGTTATTGAGGTACCACTGATATGCATTTGCTTGGGTTGTGGTGCTCAGTAAGTTGCCGTTTTGAGTAATCACAATAGTATTTTGAACGAAGGCAGGGCAGGTAGTAGTGAGATCAATACCTGGAACAGGGTAATTCATAAACGCTTCATAACCAACACAGGAGCTATTCAAAAAATAAGACAACCAAGAAAAAATTTGCTGATACATCAAGCTCTGTTGCTCTGCTCTAGAGAGGCTAATACCTGTTGAGGTTGTACTTTCGCCAAAGTCGCAATTGAAATTGGCATTGGCATAATAGCAGTGCCCACCACCAATGAGGTTGGCAAAACTCTTGCACTCGTGTGGGATGGCATTGTAAATCGGAAGGTGATGTTGGGTTGGTGGCGTGACGCCGTCATTGCTTCCCGATAAAATAAGCGATGGAATTTGCAGTGTCGCCGCCGCAGAAATGGCGCTCGGGTTGGTCTCTGCAGGCGCAAGGCCAACGTAGCAGTCAAAAATAGTACTCTGACTCGCTGCCAGAACCGCCGCACCGCCGCCCATGGAGTGGCCCATCGCACAAATATAGTCTGTAAGGTTTCCATCGAAAAGGCTGGTGCTTAGTTGTGCTTGTTCGCTCATTTTTTGTGCTACAAGTGCGATGTCAAGCCCAAAATCATTGTGGCTTGGCGACGGAAATAAGCCGCTCTCCGTGCGCGGAAAAGCCATGACGTAACCCAGCGGCACAAGTTGATTCCAGATATTTGAATAAGCATCCCAGTTCATGGCAAAACCATGCCCAAAAACGATCAGCGGAAACTGGCCATTGGCCACAGCCACATTTTCTCCGGCCGCTGCTGCCGGATAATAAATTTCTGTTTGGATCTGGCGCCCCGGCCCAGCTCCGTTGCCAAAGCCTCCTGTGCGGGTGGGGTCATTGAAGGTGAGTGTGGTGTGGCCTACGGAGAGGTTTTGGGCAACTACAAATGGTGACGAGCAGAATCCTATGAGAAGGATGAGGAAGCATTTGGATATAGAGATGGGCATGGTTTCTTTTGAATAAATTTAAGCAATTAAGAAGTAACTCCTTTCTTCCTACTGAATAAAGTTTCACGAGTGTTAAATTTTTTTTATATTCATTAAAAATATACAAATGTTCAAGAAATTACTAAGTTCCTTTTTCTTTATAAGTTCGATAATTTACACACATGCTCAGGTTGGTGAGTGGATAGCTGCCAATCCTGGTTTAGGTATCGACGTAGCTGTTGATCCTTTTAACGACAGTTATACTTGTGGTCAAATTGTAGGGACAAACAATCAAATTGGCACTTCTGTAATTAGCAGTAATGGTCTTCAAGACGTTGTGATTCAAAAATATGCTTCGAACGGCGCGTTGTTATGGGTGAGTCATTTTGGAGGTGCTGGCAGTGATTATTCCTCTAAAATTGTTTTTGATGGTGTAAATTCAGTCTGGGTGGTAGGTCATTTTCAACAAACTATGTCAGTTGGTTCTTTTACACTCGTATCGAGCGGCGGAACAGATGTCTTTATAGTGAAAATAGATGCAAGCAATGGTGCAATTTTAATGGCCAAAAAAGGGGGTGGAGGCACCAATGATTATGCTGTAGACTTAAGTCTTGGTTCAAATGGAAATTTATTTTTCTCGGGTAATTACAATGGTTCATTTGTTTTTCCTGGTGCAAATATTAATTCTGTTGGCAATGGGCACGCGTTCCTGTTGGAATTAGATTTAGCAGGAATTCCAGTGCAATCTTTTGGCATAACGGGTGGGGTTTCTATTTACACGCATACGGTCGATGCAAACGGCAACATTTACATAGGGGGATTTTCAAGCGCTACAAATATTGGATTTAATGGGGCAACCCAGTCAATGAATGGACAAAATCACTTTATCGCCAAATTTGATGCAATGGGTGTTTTTCAGTTTAAAACACTTTCCTTATTTAATGGAGAGATTTATGGTCTTTGTACGGATACAACTGGAAATGTTTATTTCACGGGTAACTTCGATTCTCAAGCGAGTTTTGGCCCAATTTCTTTAGTGAATGGTGCAAATGATAACGCGCTTCTAGTCAAGATCAATAACAATGGAAATTATTCATGGGCAAAATCATTTGGCGGTAACGGAAACGATCAGGGCTATGATTTAAAAAGCAAAAGCAATACTCAGTTATTGCTAACAGGCGTTTACACGGGAAATATCACTTTTGGTTCAGTTTCATTATCCGGCGGCTCGAACGCGAGGGCATATTTAGCTGAAATTGACTCAAGTGGTCAGGTTACCACTGTTATTTCTGGCTGGTCATCTGCTTCATCAGTTATTGCGAGTTCACTCACATTTTCTGGTAATGGTATTTATTTGTCTGGTTCTACCTACGGAAATATGAATATGGCCGGACTTTCCTCTTTTGTATCAGCATCCTTTTTGTTAAAAATTGCCGGAAATTCAAATGCTATTTCGGGAATAGTGTTTAAAGATGTAAATAATAATGCCATAATGGATGTTACTGAAGTTGGTTTACCAAACGTTTTAGTACAGGTAACTAATGGTACGCATCAAGCACTATCAGCAAACAATGGGCTCTATGAAGTTTATGCAAATGCAGGTACTTATACCGTGAACATACCAAATATACCATTGTATCATACGCTCAGTACACCACCTTTTCAAAATGCAATATTTGTTGGTTTAGGTAATGTAGATTCTCTCAATCATTTCGGTCTGCTACCAATACCCAATATGCCAGATTTACGGGTAACGCTTACGCCAATTAATGCGCCCAAAGCAGGATACGTTCACAGCTACATGTTATCCTATAAAAATGTTGGTACGGTGGCACAAAATGCGACAGTTCTATTCATGCCTCCTGCAGGCATCAACTTTTTATCTGCATCACCAGCTCCAACTCTTCAAATCGCAAACGATTTACAGTGGCAATTAGGTATTTTACAACCCGGACAACAAGGGGATTTATTCATTCAGTTTAATATTCCTATTGGAACGCCTATAGGATATCCTCTTGCATCTCAGGTTCAAATTACCCCTTTGATGGGTGATTTAACTGTTAATGATAATGTTTCCACAAGTCAAATTCAGGTCGTTGGCCCCTACGATCCAAATATAAAGTTGGTCGATAAAGACACGCTCTATAATGTTTCGAATGCTGACTGGTTAGAATATACTGTGCATTTTCAAAATGTTGGAAATGACACTGCATACAACGTAGTTATTATTGATACCATTTCATCTTTTTTAGATTTGGGTTCCTTTGAACTAATAGCGATGAGTCATCAACCGCTTGAAGTAAACTTTGATGGTCAAGTTTTGACTTTTAGATTTAATCAAATCATGTTGCCAGATAGTACTACCAACCAAGTTGGCTCGAATGGATTTGTGAAATTTAGGTTAAAACATCCTGCGTCTTTTCCTTTTCTTTCAGAAATCAAAAATTTCGTAGATATTTTCTTTGACTTTAATGACCCTATTCGCACAAATACGGCAACAACCATCCATTTGGATTCTTCCCTTTCTCAAATGATGATCGTTGAACAAAAAGATGGTTTGATTATTTTTCCTAACCCTACCAGTGCCGAGTTAACCATTCAATTACCAAATTCGCTGAATGAAACGAAGGAGGTTATTTTAACGGATTTGAGTGGAAGAATTCACCTCCTAGAAACAATGTTTGGACAAGAAACAACTATAAATACCGCCATCCTAAAAACAGGATTTTATATTGTTCTCGTAAAAAGCGGTAGTGCTCAGTGGAGTGAAAGATTTATCAAAATATAAGTAGGTTTTGTTCCAAGGTTGCTTTTTTAAGTAATTAACTATTTTTTTAGTTGCTCCTGTCCAAATTCCGATACTGAATGGCTTCAGAAAGATGAGCAGTAGAGATATTGGGGCTTGCTTCGAGGTCGGCGATGGTGCGGGCTACTTTCAGGATTCGCTCGTAGGCGCGGGCAGACAGACCTAGTTTTTTCATGGCGCTTTGCAGCACTTTTTGGCTCTCCGGGCTGAGTTGGCAGCATTCCTCGACTTGCCTTCTGCTCATGTGCGCGTTGGCGTGGGGTCCGGTATCTTGATAGCGCTGTTGTTGTATTTTTCTTGCGGCAAGAATGCGCAGCCTGATTTCTTGGCTGCTCTCAGCGGCAGCGCTCGCATTGAGCTCCGTGTATTTGACAGGGCTTACCTCAATGTGCATGTCAATGCGGTCGAGAAGTGGGCCCGAGACGCGCTGCAAGTAGCGCTGCACAGCAGTGGGGTGACAGCCACAGGCTTTTTCGGGGTGGTTTAAAAAGCCACACGGACAGGGGTTCATGGCTGCTACCAACATGAAATTGGCGGGGTAATCTATCGAAAAACGCGCCCGCGATATATTCACAGCGCGGTCTTCGAGCGGTTGGCGCAAGACCTCTAATACATGCCTTTTGTATTCGGGGAGCTCATCTAAAAACAAAACGCCGTTGTGGGCCAGCGAGATTTCACCGGGCTGAGGGTAGCTGCCCCCGCCGATGAGCCCGATGTCCGAGATGGTGTGGTGCGGCTTGCGAAAGGGCCGTTGAGACACGATACCAGCGCTGCGCTTTTTGCCCGCAACACTATGAATTTTGGTGGTTTCGAGTGCTTCTTCGAGGGTCATGGGGGGTAAAATGGTGGGCAGGCGCTTGGCCAACATGGATTTTCCGGCGCCGGGTGGCCCAACAAGGATCAGGTTGTGCGATCCGGCTGCCGCAATTTCAAAAGCCCTTTTGACGTGCATTTGTCCTTTCACTTCGGCAAAATCGATGAGCGAGTGCGCCGCCAACTGTCCAAACTCTTCCGGACCAATTGTTGGGGTTGGTAAAATTGCTGATTTTCCGTTGAGCAAGGAGATGACATCGAGAATGTTCTTGACGCCATAAATCTCTAGACCTTGCACAATAGCTGCTTCAGCTGCGTTTTCCAAGGGTACAATTAGTCCTTTAAAACCTTCGGCTTTTGCTTGCAGTGCAATAGCTAAAACGCCTTTAGTGCGCTGAATGCTGCCGTCCAAGGAGAGTTCACCCAATAAAATGAGTTCGCTCAGGCGGGTGGCTTTCACTTGTGTGGTCACGGCTAAAA
>JBFYPV010000227.1:0-3035 GCA_041303085.1 Crocinitomicaceae bacterium | reverse complement strand
TTGATGAGTGCTTCGGAGCGACCTTCTTTTTGACGGCGTAAATGCGCGTAAATCAGTAGCGCGAGCAGTAAATTGAAAGCCAATAATGCGGGAACAAGTAGGGTCATAAAATGAAGTTTGCAGTAAAATTACGGCCCTAGATCGTAAGTTTTTTACGTTGCAAGAAAAAAGCAGCACGGTTGCCCGTACTGCTTCTCTTTATAGTATGATTTTCCTTCAAAAATCATACACGACAGCCAGTTCGTTGTCTACTTCATTGACCCCTGGCGCATTCCAGGCCAATCGTGTTGCTTCGTCCTTCTCAAAGAGAGATTCTACAGCGCCACGCAAGACAACTTTATTGCCCTTCACTTTCACTTGGATATGTTCGTCATCGATCATCCAGCTGCGCGACAGGGCTTTTTCGATCGCTTCTTGTTCTACCTGATCGGCAGAAAGCGAATTCACTTTGATATTATTGATCACACCTTTGACACCAATTAAATCTGCAGCGCAATTCTTGGCGGCATCTCTTTGGTAGTTCCATTCGACAGCGCCATCTAAAGTGATCCAGCCGTCTTCTACCTTGACTTGAATTTTATCGTTAGGTACAGACCAATTCCACTTCATGCCACTAAGCACTTCTGTGGCTAAATCTAGGTCGGTTTTGGTGGTATCATTGGCAAATTTGACATGGATGTCTTCCACGACTGCCTTTACACCCAATACGCCTTTTGCTGCCTTTTCAGCTTCTAGTTTTTTGGTAAAACTACTGACCACGCCAGTGAGTGAAACCACGCCGTCTTTGGCAGTTACACCTACTTCTGCGGCTTTGAGCAACGGTTGCCACATGATGGCATCTTGCACGTCCTTTTGCAATTGTTCGTTTGTTTTCATGTTTCTTTTTGTTTGACTGCAACTACATTGTTACAATTCAAATTTCCGCAAACTTCAAGGCGTTTTGCTTATAGAATTTGGCCGAAATTTTACATTTTTTTTGAGATACTGGTACAAAAAAAAGCCGCTCCGAAGAGCGGCTTATCACGTCCGTTGGGTAGTTCGAGCTACTTGATGACCGTGAGTCTTTTGGTGTAAGAACCTTCACCAATCTGTGCTTTGACCAAATAAGTTCCGGGTGTAAAGTCGGCAACTGAAACCGCTACTTGCGCATCAGTTACATTTTGCTTCCATACGAGTTGGCCCATGAGGTCATAGATTTCAAGATAGGTAATGGCGGCGTTGTTTGCCTCAATCAGCACATCCGTACTTGCCGGATTTGGATACACATTCCATTCAGGAGCTGCAACTGCTGTTATACCAGCTGTGCTATTGATTTGGAAAGTTGTGGCCAAAGAACAACCGTTGTTGTCTGTGATGGTAATGAGGTAAACACCTACACCGATATCCGTGAGGTCTGATTCAGTAGCATTCGTGGACCACATATAAGTATACGGAGCCGTACCACCTGTTGTAGTCAAATCTAAGGAACCATCCAACGCCGTTAAAGAAGTGGCATTGGTAATGGTTGCGTTCACTACAAGCGGAGACGCTGGTGCCGTGATCGTGAAATCCATTTGGCCATTGCAACCATTGAGGTCAGTGACTTGTACACTTACTGGGCCCGCACTTAGGTTGCCAATTTGAGCAGCTTCGCTTTGATCAGACCAGAGGTAAGTATAAGGACCTACACCACCACTCACATTGAGTGCAAGTGCGCCGTTGTTGCCACCGTAACAAGAAACCGGCGTAAGCACATAAGCAACTTGGATCAAAGACGGCTCATTGATGAAGCGATACGCCGTTACCAAACAGTTGTTTGAATCGCGCACATGGACTTCGTAAATGAGGTCTCCTGGCAAGCTGTCAAAATTATTTGCCGTTCCAAAAGGCAGCGCATTTAAGCTATACAAATAAGGAGCTACACCGCCGCTGGCCGTAACATTAATGGCGCCATTGTTGTCGCCGTAGCAATTGACGTTCAGTGCAGATGTGTGTACTTGAATAGCGGTTGGTTCGGTCAGTTCAAACGTATGTGCTGCCACGCAATTTGCGGCATCTTTGATCAGTACTGTATAGGCACCCGCATACAAATTCGGGAAACTAGCACCCGATTGGTAATTGAGGCCATTATTGAGGCTGTAGGCAAAAAAGCCAGCACCACCTGAAGCCAAAACCTGAACGGCGCCTGCAGCCGTACCATGACACAAAATATTCGTCACGTTGGTCTGGACCACAAAAGCATTTGGTTGTAAAATCGCATGCGCCATTGTATCCAAACAACCATTGGCATCTTTTACATACATGATATAAACGCCTGCAGCTAAGCCTGAAAAGGCTGGATTTACTTGGAAATTGACACCGTTTTTGCTGTATTGCAACGCACCTGTTCCGCCTGTTACATTTTGGATGCTAATGGCACCGTCTTGGCCACCAAAACAAGATACATTTTGAGCACTCAAGTTACCGATGTTAGGGCCACCTGCTGAAGTAATGACACCCGAAACCATATTCTGACATAAGTTTGCATCGCGCAAAACAATAAAATAAGTACCAGCAGCTAAGTTGGTGAACAAGCCAGTACTGCTAAAAGTACTGCCGTCCATACTGTACTGATAACCCGAACCTGAACCGCCGGTAGCCATCGCCATGATCGATCCATTACTTGTTGTACAGGTCGCATTGGTGGTATTCACCGTTGCAGTGATCTGACTTGGTTGGGTAATGATCAAAGAGGTGGCAAGCTGACAGTTATTGGCATCTTTGACGCGCAATAAAAAGGTATCGGCAGGTAGGTTATTGAATACGTTGGTGGTTTGATAAGAAATACCATCCAAACTATACAAATAAGCTGGTGTACCGCCACTCACAACTGCTGTGAGCACACCCGTAGACGAACCATAACAAGTGGCAGCTAATTGCGTCAGTGCGTTGGTCAGTTGCGTAGGTTGGCTCACCGAAACGAGTCCTGTTTTGACACAACCTGTTACGTCTTTGACATAAACGGTATAGTTACCCGCATACAAGCCTGTAAAAACAGCTAGCGATTGGTAATTGAC
>JBFYPV010000226.1:0-7402 GCA_041303085.1 Crocinitomicaceae bacterium | reverse complement strand
TTGGGCAAGATGTGTGCGAGGCTTTCGGCCTTGACCACCCCAAAAAGCACCAAATCATAGATGTCTACAAAATAGCCAAGTGCAGCTACGGTTATGAGAAACAGGACCTTGCGTTGATCTTTCATCAAAAGGATAATTTTAAGTTTTGAATGCCCAATAATACGTAATTTTAAGGAAAAATAAAGATGGTTCACCACATCGGTCTTCAAAGCTCTATTCTCGGCCAATACCTTGCCGAAATCAGAACCATTGGTGTTCAGACCGATCGGCTGCGTTTCAGACACAACCTCTCGCGCATTGCCGAGATCCTCGCTTATGAAGTTTCCAAGCAGTTGCCGAGCCAAACGCTTACTGTGCAAACGCCACTTGCCGAGGCGCAGGTGCTGCAACCTGCAGAAAACCCTGTCTTACTCACCATTTTGCGCGCTGGTTTGGCCATGCACGAAGGCGTGCTGCGCACTTTCGACCACGCAGATAGCGCGTATATCTCGGCCTACCGCAAGCACAGCAGCCCAGAAGTATTTGAAATCGAAGTAGAATACATGGCTGTGCCAGATCTAGACAACAAAATCTGGCTCCTCTCAGACCCCATGTTAGCCACAGGTAGTTCAATGGTAGCTGTATATAAGGCGCTGCTTAGCCACGGCACACCCAAACAAATTCATATCCTGTGCGCTATTGCCACACCAGAAGCACTTGCTTTTGTGGCGCGCAACTTTCCTGCCGATACCCAAATATGGGTAGCCGCCATAGACAACGAACTCACTGCCAAATCTTATATCGTGCCTGGTCTTGGCGACGCCGGCGATTTAGCCTATGGCGTCAAAATTTAAATTTCAACTAATTAGAAAACAATGAATTGGGTAGGTTTTTGGAGCATTTATTTTTTAGCCATGATCAAGTTCATGGTTTCTTCCTTGCCTGGCCCAGGCTTTCAAATGGCTTTTCACCACACCTGGATGGCTTCCGTATTTGGTGCCGCTACTGCTTCAGCCATTTTCTACTTCGGCAGTGAGGTGGTCCTGCGCATTTCTCAGCGCAAGCGCGCCAAGAAAAGAGCCGCTGCAATAGCAGCAGGTAAGGAGCCGATCAATTATTACAAGGTCACGCGCACCAAAAAAATCATTGTGCAAATCAAAAGGCGCTTTGGTTTCTACGGCATCACGCTTTTTGCCCCCTTGTTATTTTCTGTGCCTATTGGCAGTTTTGTGGCCGCCAAATTTTACGGAAAGCACTCCTCAACCTTTTTGTTTGTACTGATTGGCCTTGCGCTCAATGGCCTACTGCTCACCGCAATTGCTTATGCCATTTACTGATCACCACCTTTTCTTTGACCTCGACCGCACGCTCTGGGACTTCGATAAAAACTCAGAAATTGCCCTGCGCTCGCTTTTTGAAACCGAAGAATTAGCAGCCAAAATTGGTGGTTTTGAGCAGTTTCACAAGCAATACGTTTATCAGAATGCACATCTCTGGAAACTCTATGGCAAAGGCATCATCAAAAAAGAAGAGCTGCGCTTTGAACGTTTTCGGGTCACGCTCAAGCATTTCAAACTGCAAGACGAAGCATTGGTAAGGCGGTTATCCGATGCCTACGTGGCCATTTCACCCTTGCAAACGGCTCTATTCCCAAAGGCCATCGAAACACTAGAGGCACTGCAGCAAATGGGTTATAAACTGCACATCATTACCAACGGCTTTCAAGAAGTACAATTTGTAAAACTCGAAAATTGCGGCATGCGTGCCTTTTTTGATGTGGTGGTTTGCTCAGAGTTTGTAGGGAAAAACAAGCCAGACCCCGCTATTTTTAAGTATGCACTCAATCAAGCTGGGGCCAAAGCAGAAAAATCAGTCATGATCGGCGACGACTACCACGTAGATGTTGCGGGTGCTTTGCGCGCAGGCATGCAAGCCGTTTGGTTTGATCCGACAGCTAAAAATACCTACAACTACGAAAATTGTATTGCCGAACTCGGCGTCTTGCCTGAGCTCTTACCGGGTTTGTTATTAACCCACTAACTCCTGACGAATTTTCTCGTAGAGCACCATTCCGGTGGCTACACCTACATTTAAAGAAGAAATAGCGCCTTTCATCGGGATTTTACAGCTGATATCCGCCAAATTGATGAGGTCTTGGGTAATGCCAGATTCTTCAGAACCCATAATAATGGCTACGCTACCGCGCAAGTTGGTTTCTTGAAGCGGTACAAGCGCTTTTTCGGTACAGGCTACAATGCGCAAGCCAGATTGTTGCAAATAAAACAACGATTGTTTGAGTTGTTCGGTTTTGCAAATCGGAATGCGGTTGAGAGCGCCAGCCGATGCTTTCATGGCATCTGAGGTGGCCAAAGCAGAACCTTTGCTCGGAATGAGTACGGCGTCAATGCCCATACATTCCGCGCTTCTGATGATGGCGCCGAAGTTGCGCACGTCGGTAATGCGGTCTAGGACAAGCACGCTTGGTTTCTTGCCTTCTTCTAGCCATTTATCGACGAGGGGTTCAATTTCTTGATAGGTAATTGGCGGTACCATGGCAATGACGCCTTGGTGGTTGCCTTCTGTGAGTGAATCGAGTTTTTGATTCGGAACATACTGCAAGAAGTAATTCTTACCTGCAAGCGCAGCTCTTAATTCCTCAAAAAGCGTCTTGTTAATTCCTTTTTGGATCAATATTTTGTTGAGTTCACGGCCTGCGTGAATGGCTTCAAGTACGGAGTGTACGCCGAAAATGATGTCGGTGCGTTCTTTGCGCTGATAGCTGCGCTCTTTTCTTTGTTTTTCTTCCATTAGTGGATATTAAGTTCGAGGCTTACATTGCCCTCGAGGGTGCGCGCCACTGGACAAGCTTTGCCAGCTGCGATAACTTTCTTTTTGGTGAGTTCGTCCCAGTCGTTGCCGCTGAGGTCTAGGTCGAGTATGATTTTGGCGATGCGGCGTGGATCAGAACCCATTTGCTTTTCGATGGTGGCCTCGGCCGCTACGAAAGGAATTTGATGGGTTTGACAATAAATGCCCATGATGGTCATGACACAAGAGGCCAATGAGGTAGCTACTAAGTCAGTTGGAGAAAACGCCTCTGCTTTGCCGTGGTTGTCTAGGGGCGCATCGGTAATGATTTTAGTGCCAGAACCTAAGTGCGTACACTCGGTGCGGAGCTCTCCTAAATAACGAACACTTGCAGTTTTCATGGGGCAAAGTTAATACTTCACCTCGACAAATCCGTGTTTCTCGATAGGTATTCCGCCTTCGTACAGCGCTTTGATGACATAAAAGTAAGTTCCTTCCTCTACTTTATCGCCGCCGCTTGTTTGGCCGTTCCAAGAGCTAGCGGGGTCTGTGTAGCTGTAAATGGTATTGCCCCAACGGTTTAGAATGGTGCATTCAAACTCAGAAATACCGCTGTATTGTACAAAGAAGGCGTTGTTGCCATTTACAGAGGACAACACAATGACGTTTGGCGCAATGATATCGCAAGGCTTGAAGCCAATAGTTGCGGTGTCTGAGTAGGTATAACATGCATTGCTAATTGTGTAGACGTAGTTGCCTACCGCACTGATCACGCGCGGATCTGCTGTGGAGCCATCAAGCCAAGTGCCAAGGGTTTGTGGGTTGTAGTTGCTTTGTGCCGTCCATTCGGTAAGCGTGCTGTCTTTGGGTACGTTTAAAGTATACGGGTCAATGGCAAAACTTGATCCTTGACAAATATTGGTATCGAGGAGTTGTACATAAACGTAAGGCGGGAATTCAATGAATTCAGTGAGTGTGACGCCACAAGCGTTGTCGGTGTAGCTAATTGGGAACACACCGGCGTAGTTGCAAATGATGAGCGGGTTTTCTGAAGTGGGGTTGGAGAAGGTAATGGAGGTGTCTGGGCAAGACCAAACGCCGCCAAGCGCCGAAAGCGTTCCTTGAATTTGCTCTTGATAGTTGCAACCTAAACTATCTAAGTTGATATACGGTTGCGCATAGAGCTCTAGGGTTGTAGTTGCAGTGTGGCTACAGACTTCGTCAGTAAAGGTGAGGGTAAAAACACCAGATTCAGACGCGTTGATGGTGGGGTTGAGTGCTGTTGCTCCAGGAACAAAATTTAAACTTGCATTTGGATTATTACTCGTGTAGGTCCATGCGCCGCCGAGTAGATCGCTGACGGTACCGCCGACTTGAAAATTGAGTTGGCAAAGCGCGGTATCGCCAAAAATACTTGGATTGAGCGGTAGCGTGATGTCTGCACTGAGTGTTTGCTGACAAACGTTGTCGGTGAAAGAAACCGTGTAGTTACCCGGGGCAGCAATTGAAATCAGTGGATCTAGTGAGGTGGTAGAACTAAACGTCACACTTGGCGAAGACGCAGTCCAGGTTCCGCCCGGTGAATTGGTGCCGGCCACTTGATAAGTATTCTGACAAATAGTGGTGTCACTAAAAATAGTAGATGCCGCTGTACCGAAGACCGTAAAAGTGGTGTCGGTGCTGCACAAACCAGCTGAGTCTAAAAGGTTGATCGTATAAGTACCGGCTCCCAAAATATTGCTGTACTGTGCGTTGAGTAAAGGGTCTAATAAACCCCAAGTTACCGTAGAGTAGGCCGGTGCATTGGGAATGGTTAAGGTCACTGCCGTATCAGGAGGGCAAAATGCAAGTGGTCCTTGAAGGTTGATCGGCATTGGCGTGATGACATCGAAAGTGTCAGAAATGTGTTTGTAGCACCCGTTTTTACTGACGGTCACGCCATAAATTTGGTCTGTGGTAATGCCGCTTGTTGGCATCACGGTGAAGTCGTCCCAAAGATAACTATCGTAAGGCCCATTTGACACACTCAGGTCAATAGTACCACATGAATTAGCAATGACAAGCATTGCCGAATCTAAGTTATTGACGATGGTGTCGATCACCACCACAAAAGTAAGTGCCGTAACGCCTGGGGTAGGGAGGTTGTCGTCGGTAGCGGTAACGGTGATGTTGTAAGTGCCCATTGTGGCTAAGGAACCTACAGCGCGCAAGACAATATTGGCGGTGTTGCCCGGTGTATTCGAAATTTGTTGCAGCGTGCTGAGGCCGCCATTGGAGTAGGTGATGGTGGTACTTTGATTGGTTTCTGGCGATAAAAAGTTGATGCTGAAATCGGCGGAGTCGCCGAGGGCACAAATTTTAAAGGTGTCGCAAGACGCAATGCCTTCTGGGATCGGCGGAATGTTGCCACCGTTGGAGGCATCGAACGCAAAGCTTTTGTAATCTAGCCAATCGATGCCGTCGGGGTTGCCGAGTGCGCCGTCGAAATCGTTTCCGGGGTGGTCAAAACGAGAGATGAGGAAGTAGGCCAAGCCATCTCCTTTGTTGGCACCACAGGTAGCTGGAACGCCGCCAAAGCCATTGACGCCCTGTGAGGCATCGCCGGTGGTCCAATCCATATTTTGGTAGCAAAACGCCACGTTGCCGCCGTCGATAACTGGGTCGGAACCATTGGTGATGATGAGCTGAAAAGTATTGAGTTTGTCGCCGTGAAAAGCGTAATAACCAACGCCAACCCAGTTCACATACACTGCTGTTGGGGTAATTTTATATAACACCTGGCCATTGCCATTGCGCGTATCGACATCTCCCCAAAAAGGGGCAACAATCGCATTTCCGACAGATGGAAAGGCTGTAGCCGAAAACGTTGCCATTGGGCCAGTGAAGGTCAGGTTGCCGTTGTTGTTGATGTAGATGGAATTATAAGCCTGCCCGTAAAGGTTGAAAGTAAAAGGAATTGGAATGAGGCCTGTAGAGCCGTCGTCGTTGGGCTGCATGGCAAGCGTGTAGGTGGAGTCTGGCGCGATATAGCAATCGCAGGCATTGGCTTTGTTGTAGCTCGCTGGCTTGACCCCTGCAACTGGCAATTGAATGCTTGAATTGGCTTGTGTTTGAACGGTGCCAAGTTGACCAGAAGCTTTGAGTTGCTGATACAACGGAGAGTCGGTAAGGACCTGTGCTTGAATACTTGTGAAAAGAAAGACAGGAAGAGCGAGTAGTAGAAATTTAAACATAGAATATGGGCTTAGGCCTAAAAGAAAGGGACGCTATTTTTGGGTTTGAGGTTGCACGAATTTAATGTATTTTTAGCAAAAATTTAGTTTATGAAGTTTTTGTTTACCCTCGCGCTCTTTACAGCCTCATTGGCCTTTGCCCAAAAGAAAACCCCAACGCCCATCGAAAAACCGCCTTTTGACGCAGGTACAGTAGGTGCTTTGTCTTTTAGAATGGTTGGTCCGGCACTGACCTCAGGGCGTGTAGTTGACATCGCGGTGCACCCTACCAATAAAGATACTTGGTATGTTGCGGCAGCTGCCGGAGGTGTGTGGCTCACTCAAAACCACGGTATTACTTTTGAACCTATTTTTGACAACTACGGATCTTATTCAATTGGTTGTTTGGCTATAGCGCCGAGCAATCCAAATACGGTTTGGGTGGGCTCTGGTGAGAACAACAACCAACGTTCGGTTTCTTATGGCGATGGCATCTATAAATCTGTAGACGGCGGAAAGTCATTTACCAATATGGGCCTCAAAACCACTGAGCACATCGGTAAAATTGTAGTGCATCCGACCAATGAGAACATCATTTGGGTGGCCGCTTACGGCCCACTTTGGAGCAGCGGCGGCGAGCGCGGTGTCTATAAAACGACAGACGGTGGCGCTACCTGGACGCGCACGCTTTTTGTTTCAGAACACACCGGTATTTCGGAAATTGCGATTGACCCGAACAATCCAGACATCTTGTATGCAGCTGCGCACCAACGCCGCCGCCACGAATACACCTACATTGGTGGTGGACCCGAATCAGGCCTTTATAAATCAACAGATGGCGGAGCAACCTGGAAAGAAATCAACAGTGGCTTGCCTAAAGGCGACATGGGCCGCGTGGGCTTGGCGGTTTCGCCTGCCGACGCCAATGTGGTTTATGCCATCGTAGAGGCACGCTACAACAAAGGTGGCGTATTCCGCTCGAGCAATAAAGGCGAAACATGGTCCAAACAAGGATCTTTCTCCACGAGCGGCAACTACTACCAAGAAATCATCTGTGACCCCAAAGACGTCAATAAAGTGTTTGCCATGGACACCTACATGCACCACAGCACAGACGGCGGTAAAAACTTTGAGCCAACCGGCGAAAAAAACAAACACGTAGACAACCATTGTATTTGGATAGACCCTTCCAATACCAACCATTGGCTGGTTGGCTGTGACGGCGGGCTTTACGAAACCTACACACACGCCAAAGAATGGAGTTTTTATGGCAATTTGCCGATCATTCAGTTTTACAAAGTCGCTACCGACAACGCAGTTCCGTTCTACAACATCTACGGCGGCACCCAAGACAACAACTCTATGGGCGGCCCTGCAGCAACCAATAACGTAGCGGGCATCCT
>JBFYPV010000225.1:0-2888 GCA_041303085.1 Crocinitomicaceae bacterium | reverse complement strand
TGGCAACAGCTACTTGCTATGCTCGTGATCATTACCGGCGTGCTTTTAGTCAATTTAAAAGGCAGAAAAAGCAACAAATAATAGTAAAAAGCGTAAGAAAAGCCCAGTAAATCTTTGGAGGACACGCAGAAAACACTATATTTGCACTCCAATTTTGGATTATTTAACAATTAAATAAAGCTATATGTACGCAATTGTAGAGATAGCAGGGCAGCAATTTAAAGTGCAAAAAGACCAAAAGGTTTTTGTACACCGTCTAGATGCCGAAGCAGGTCAGAAATTAGAATTTGACCGTGTTTTATTGATCGAAGACGCTGGCAAAGTAACCCTTGGCGCCCCAGCTATAGAAGGTGCTAAAATCACCGCAGAAGTTCTTGACCACGTAAAAGGTGACAAAGTCATCATTTTCAAGAAAAAACGCCGTAAAGGTTACCGTGTTAAAAACGGTCACCGTCAACAGTTTACTGCAATCACTATCAAAAGTATCACAGCATAACTTCCTTTAATAGGAACTAAATATAAGAAACCATGGCACACAAGAAAGGAGTCGGTAGTTCGAAAAACGGTCGCGAATCACATAGCAAGCGCTTAGGTGTTAAAATCTTTGGTGGTCAAGCTGCCATTTCAGGTAACATCATCGTTCGCCAACGTGGCACTCAGCATCATCCAGGCAACAACGTAGGTATTGGCAAAGACCACACCTTGTTTGCGCTAACAGATGGTCTTGTCGAATTCCGCAAAAAGAAAGACAATCGTTCATTTGTATCTGTAGTTCCATTCGAAACAACAGAAGCATAATTCAACGAACCCCATTTGAAAAGCTCCCCTCCGGGAGCTTTTTTTATGCGCACAATTCTCAACAAATGTTTCACAGCGAATCATTTCCAAGAACGGCGTTTTATCAAATGAAAAGAAAGTGTGCTTCTCAGTTAATTCCTTAATTTTGAACTGACGTTTCCTCGAATGAAAAATTATCTTCTCGTACTCCTATCCAGTGCCCTACTCATTTTGAGTTTTCCTTACACAGGTAGTTTTACGCCTTTTGTATTTATTGGCTTGGTTCCCCTTTTATTAGTGCGACAGCAATTTTTGGCAAGTACTCAAAAACCCTGGAAACTCGGGCTATGGACCTACCTCACTTTTCTGTTTTGGAATCTCGGCACAACCTGGTGGGTGGCCAATGCATCGGTCAGTGGTGGTATTTTTGCCTTTACCGTAAACGCGCTACTCATGACGCTCGTATTCGGACTCTGGAGTTTCATTGACCGCAAAATTCAGACGCGCTATTCCTTTTTCATGCTCATCCCCATTTGGCTTCTTTTTGAATTTGGTCACCACCGCTGGGATCTTTCTTGGCCTTGGCTCAGCTTGGGCAACTATTTTTCGGTGCGCACCGGCTGGGTACAATGGTACGAGTGGACCGGCACACTTGGCGGAAGCGCCTGGATCCTCTTGGTCAATCTTTTAGTGTTCCGCCTATATTTTGTATATCGCATTGTAGCCAAAAGAAACCAATACATTTTTACCATCCTAGGCGTTTTGCTTTTGCCAATTGTCACGAGCCAAGTGCTGCAAATATTTGCCCTCCCGACCCTTCAGCCAAAGCAACTCCATGCTGTGGTTGTGCAACCCAATATAGACCCGTACAAAGAAAAATTTGCGCTTTCTGCCTCCAACGAAGCCTTTGCAGACTCCATTGTCGTTTTGGCCAATCGGCACGTCACTGCCCAGACCGACCTTGTTTTGGCGCCAGAAACTGCCCTGCCGCTATCCTTTCAAGAAGAAAGATTCCACACCTTCGCTTTTGGTCAAAGCCTTGCCAGTCAGGTCCAAAAATGGCCGCAAGCCAACTTGCTCATTGGCGCCAGCACCGTTCGTATTTTTGATGGCAAACAATCTGTAGCAAGCACGCCCATTCCGAATGCAAGCGAATGGTATGAAAGCTATAATACTTCTATGTTGCTCACCAAAACAGCACCGCCGCAATATGCGCACAAATCCAAATTGGTGCCCGGCGTAGAATTGGTGCCCTTTTCTGCTTACCTCCCATTTCTTTCCGCCATCGCCATTGAAAACGGCGGCTCTTCCGGAACCTTGGGTGTAGAAAAGGAGCCAAAAGTCATGGTTATCCAACCCAACGTCACTTTGGCACCCATTATCTGCTATGAGTCTATTTATGGAGATTTTGTGCGCCAACAAGTACAAAAAGGTGCGCAAGCGCTTTGCGTAATTACCAACGACGGCTGGTGGGGCAACACACCTGGCTACAAACAACATTTCTCTTTTGCTCGCTTGCGCGCCATTGAAAACCGCCGCTGGGTTTTGCGTAGCGCCAATACAGGCTCAAGTGGCAGCATTGATCCGAGCGGAAAGATCATCAAAAAAACACCGTATTGGGTCAAAACGGCATTTTCACAAACCATCCAGCTGCGCAGCGACCAAACCTTCTACACCACCTACGGCGATTGGTTAGCAGGCCTTTCTATTTCCTGGATTTTACTTAGCTTCAGTATATTTCTCAAGCAAATTGGCAAGAATTCCCGTAAATTGCAGGCATGAAAATTTGGCTTGTCTTTTTAGCGTTTTTGAGTATTTATTTCAACACCATTGCGCAAGTTAACTTCACGAGCTCAACGCTGCCAATTGTTGTCATTGATACCGATGGTTTAGCCATTCCAGACGAACCCAAAATTGATGCCCTCATGGGGATCATCTACAATGGGCCCGGGCAAATCAATCATCTAAACGATCCCTTCAATGAATTCGATGGTCAAATTGGCATTGAAAAACGGGGCTCGTCATCGAGTGGTTTTCCGCAGGCTTCTTATGGCTTTGAAACCAGAGGTCCAAATCTAAGTAATTACAACGTCTCACTTTTTGATTGGCCT
>JBFYPV010000224.1:0-2633 GCA_041303085.1 Crocinitomicaceae bacterium | reverse complement strand
CAGTGCATTAGAAGAACTCAAGACGTCTATCCAGACACACGGCATCATTCAGCCCCTGACCGTCCGCAAAATGGGCCGAGATCGCTACCAACTCATCTCGGGTGAACGCCGTTTTAGAGCTGCACAACTCGCCGGCCTCACAGAAGTGCCTGCCTATGTGCGCATCGCCAACGACCAAACCATGCTCGAGATGGCGCTCGTCGAAAACATCCAACGCGAAGACCTCAACGCCATCGAAGTTGCCCTTTCCTATGAGCGCCTTCTCGAAGAATGCAAACTCACCCAAGAACAACTTTCTGATAAAGTTGCCAAATCGCGCTCTCACATCGCCAATCACCTGCGCTTACTGAAGCTTCCAGATGCTATTCAAGCTGCCGTTCGCGACAAACAAGTTACCATGGGGCACGCCAGAGCTCTCCTCTCCTTGCCCACTGAAAAAGAACAACTCGCTGCTTTAGTACGCATCTTAGCAGAGCAACTCTCTGTGCGCGACGTCGAGGCCTTGTCTAAACCAGAAGCCACCAAAAAAGCGGCCCCTGCCAGCACAAGCGCCAAAACCAAACCTAGCCTCAGCACCACCGAAAAGCTGTACCTCTCGTACCTTACCGAGCAACTCGGCACCAAAGTAAGCATCGACAAAACGCCTGAAGGCAAAGGAAAACTCATTGTTCACTTTGATCACGAAGCCGACTTACAGCGCCTCATCGAAATGCTCAAAAAATCAAAATGAGGTTCTGGCTCTGCTTCATTTTAGTGTCTTTTACCTCCTTTGCGCAAGATTCCATTCAGCCAAAAGACAGCCTGAAGCTCAGTTACCACCAAAAAAGCATGCTGGCCTCGGCATTGGTTCCCGGTTTAGGACAAATCCGAAATTCGCATGACGCCCCCAACCTACAAGCACTTTGGAAGGTACCGCTCATTTACGGTGGGCTCGGTGCAGCTGGCTATTTTTTGATCAGCAACCAGCAAACCCAACTCAGCCTCAAGCAAGAATATACCAACCGCACAAACGGCGGCAGCCTCAACCCTACTTGGGCCCCCTACGACGACCAAGCCGTTCTACAACTCTACCGCCAATATCTAGACTGGCGCGACCTCTCCATTCTCGGATTTGCCGCTATTTATCTTTTTCAGATTGCCGAAGCTGGCGCAGCCGCTCATTTCGTGCATTTTGACACCAGTCCTGATCTCAGTTGGCAAATCGCACCACAAGTGCTGCCCAACCAATATATAGGCGCCAGCATCCAATTGACGTTTCGCTGATAAATTGTAACTTTAGACCATGAGAATTGCATTACTCGGTTACGGTAAAATGGGAAAAGCCATCGAAGCTATCGCTTTAGAACGCGGTCATGACATTGTGGCTAAAATCAACTCTCAAGTTCCGCTAGCTGCTGTAGATTGGTCTGAGGTAGACGTCTGCATTGAATTCACAAGACCCGAGCTCGCCCCACAGCACATCGCATTTTGTGCCCAAAAGCAAATTCCGATTGTCGTCGGGACTACCGCTTGGCAAGACGCCCTTGAGCAGGTCAGCGAATTGGTAATCAACGCCAACAGCGCGCTGCTTTACGCCAGCAATTTCAGTGTGGGGGTCAATTTATTCTTTGAACTCAACCGCCAACTTGCGCAACTCATGAAAGCGCATACTGAATATAAAATACAGGTGAGTGAGACCCATCACGTCCAAAAACTAGATGCGCCAAGCGGCACAGCAGTAAGCTTACTCAACGACATCATCGACAACAACCCGAACTACACGAGTTGGTCCCTTGACCCAACCAATGCACAACAAATTCCGGTTCAAGCGCTGCGCGTTCCAGATGTGCCCGGTACCCACGAAATCAGCTACAACAGCGAAATAGACAGCATTCGCATCGAACATATTGCCCATAACCGCAAAGGCTTTGCCCTTGGCGCGGTACTCGCAACAGAATTTATTTATCAACGTAAAGGCATTTTCACGATGTCTGACGTCCTAAAAACTACCCTATGAGTTTCATTTATTTTTACCTACTCATTCTCGTACATCCGTATTTGGCGCAGTGGCACCGCATGTTCCCAAAATTAGGGCGCAAATCTTGGGAAGCCATGGTGCCGGGCTACAACTACTTTATACTTTTTAAAGAAGTACTCAACAAACCTTGGTGGTCTTTGCTGATGGCTTTTCCGGGCGTGCACCTCGTGATGCTCATGACTATCAATGTGAGCGCGCTGCGTCGTTTCAAATTCTACAGCTTTACAGACACCCTTCAAGGCTTGTTCTTTCCTTATTT
Organism: Crocinitomicaceae bacterium; assembly: GCA_041303085.1. Lineage (GTDB taxonomy): Bacteria > Bacteroidota > Bacteroidia > Flavobacteriales_D > Crocinitomicaceae > UBA952. The sequence goes on along the minus strand of JBFYPV010000224.1, from coordinate 357 downwards.
GTTATTTGGGAAAATTGCCAAAGATGCACAGCTTCAGTATGGCCCCGCTACCAATTGGGCCAACTCTAAAGAACTCGAAGAGCGCAAATGGGGTGACCACATCGTACTGTTTATGGCCCTCCCTGTCATTGGGCACGTCATAGCTATTGTTCTCGATAAAATTTCGCGAGACAAACCCGGAGCTAAGCCGCGCGTCAAAGAATATGGTGATTCATTTGTATGGGCATTGGTGGCTGCAGCTGTCATTCGCACCTACTCGTTTGAGCCATTTCAAATCCCGACGGGTTCCATGGAAAAAACAATGGTTGTAGGCGACTTCCTTTTCGTCAACAAACTCGCTTACGGATCAAAGGTTCC
>JBFYPV010000223.1:0-5067 GCA_041303085.1 Crocinitomicaceae bacterium | reverse complement strand
GCAAAACCCCAAATGGGTACAAAAGCCAAGAAATAAATGGAGCGGATATTCTGAGAAACCGTGAGGTCAAAAGTACCTTTTTGTTCGAGCCAAGTAAAGAAGAGCGTCCAGGTGGCCAGCGCTGAAAAACCTTGTAACATGAGCGGGCTGCCTACTTTGAGCAGCTCCTTTATAGAGCTAAAGTCTACCTTGAAATAGGCGAGGAGTTTGTATTTTTTTTGTTCCTTGGAGAAAAATAAAAAGCAAAGCATGCTCACCATGCCAAGGCCGTCGGCAATGGTGGAGGCCAAGGCAGCGCCTCTGATGCCCATTTCGGGTAGTCCAAATTCGCCAAAAATAAGCGCGTAGGCCAATACGGCATTGGAACTTGCAGTGAGCACTGAGGTAACGAGTACCACCCATGACTTTCCTTCGGCTAAGAAAAATGCTTGGATAGAAAGGGTAATCATGGCAAAAAACAGCGAAAAGCTCCGCTGCTCGATATAAATACCCTGAAGTCGGGCAATTTCTGCTTGTTCTGAGTAAGACTGCACCAATTGAGGCATCACAAAATAGAGAACCCCAAATAGGGCCAATGCCAAAGTGCACAAGACCCAAACGGTACTGCCAAAAACTTGGCCAATGAGCTCTGGTTTTTGCTGACCAATTCTGCGGGCAATAATGATTTGCGCACCATCGGCCATGCCTGCCAAACACATAAATAAGGTCACGTAGAGCAAGCCCGCGTTGCCTACAGCATCAAAGGCTTCCGTTGAATACCTTGCAATTAAAGAGGCATCGGTAAGCAAGACAATCGATTGAATGAAGCCCGTCACCATCATGGGTAGGGCCACGCCTAAAATTGTCTTGTAATTGAGTGCGAGCATTTAATCGATTTGAATAACGAGCCCTTTGAGATAGGCCCCCTCTGGATGAAAAGCTTGAATGGGGTGGTCTGCAGGTTGGTGGAGTTGCTCCAAAATACGACAAGAACGCCCGGCTTCAATGGCTGCAGCAATGACGGTATTTGTAAAAAGAAGGGTATCTACCACTTGCGAGCAAGAAAATGTAAAGATGAGGCCGCCGGGTTTGATCTGGCGAATGGCGTGGGCGTTGAGGCGCTTGTAGCCTTGAATGGCTTGGTGGCGTTTGTCTCGGTGTTTGGCAAATGCTGGCGGATCCAAAACAATGATGTCGTAGTCTTCGGGCAGGTTTTTCATGTAATCCATGGCGTCTTCACATATAGAGCCATGTCTTTCTTCAAACTGATTGAGTGCCACATTGGCTTCGGTCAGTACAATTGCTTTTTTAGAGCTATCCAAGGAGTGCACGAGTGTTGCGCCATGTTGCAAAGCTTGCAAACTAAAGCCACCCGAATAACAAAAGGTGTTGAGGACTTTTTTGCCCTGCGCATATTTGCCCAGAAGCGCTCGGTTTTCGCGTTGATCAATGAAAAAGCCTGTTTTTTGCCCATTGATCCAGTCAATTTGGTATTGAACGCCATTTTCAAGCGCTAAGTGCGGCGTTGCTACTTCGCCAAATAAATAGCCATCTGCAGCTCCGTCTGCTGCCACCTCTCTTTTGGGAAGGGTGTCGCTAGATTTGTGATAAATCGCCTTGAGATCGGCTCCAATGACTTTCTGAAGTGCTTGAGCAATGAGTTCAACTTGACGGTGCATGCCAAAGGAATGACATTGTATCACTGCTACGCCGTTGTAAAAATCGATGATGAGCCCAGGCAATAAATCGCCTTCGCCATGACACAAGCGAAAGATATTGTTGTTGGCGTTGAGTAGACCGATGCGCAAGCGCAATTGGTAGGCATTGGAAAGGCGTCGTTCGTAAAAAGCCTCGTCTATGGTTTCGTAGTCAAAGCTGAGGATTCGAACAGAGATAGTTGCGTGTTGGAAATGGCCGATACCAAGAATTTGTTGTTTTTTGGTGGTGAGGCAGACGAGGTCGCCATCTTGTAACTCAGAGGTATCGCTAGCCAAAGCCCCAGAGAAGACCCAAGGGTGTTTGCGTTGAATAGAGTGCTCTTTGCCTTTGGCGATGGTCAGTAGGGGATAAGACATGTGCAAAAATAGCCCGAAAAAGTGTACATTTGTCAAAAATTAAGAGTTATGGCCAACAAACGAATCCTCAAAAGAAACATCAACGAAATGGTTTTTGATGTGGTAGAAGAATGCTTCTTTTTTGAAATGACCGCTCCAGATAAAGCAGACCGTTCGGCTAAGCTCATCGATGAAGCAGCTTCGTTTCAAGACCAAATGCTGACCAAAATGAATCAAGCAAAAGGCAAGGCTGCATTCCGCGCTATTGCAAACGAAGTCGAGGCGAAAGCGAATTATTTCGTAGACGCGCTCAACGGGCTCAACAAATAAATTCCTTTACCCAATGTGGGTTTTTGACGGTTTTACACTTGCCTTGTTATTGGCAGGGCTAATGGTCGTACTCTGGATTTCTGAATGGATTCCCGTTTATCTTACGGCGCTACTACCTTTATTGCTTGCTGTTCCATTTGGTCTACTTACCCCCAAAGACCTCGCGCAGTGCTACGGAGACTCCAATATCTTTTTATTCTTTGGCGGCTTTGTAATGGCACTCGCACTCGAAAAATGGGGCGTGCACGAGCAAATTGCCAGGCGAATAATTGCTGTTGTTGGCGATAAAAAATCAAATATACTGCTAGGTTTCATCCTCAGTACGGGTCTGATCTCGATGTGGATTTCCAACACCGCTACCGCACTCATGATGCTGCCAATGGCAGTTGCAGTTGTAGAGGCCATGCCACCCGCACATCGCCAATCTAAATTCAGCGTGTTTTTGATGCTCTCCATTGCCTATGCTGCAAATATTGGGGGCGTGGGTACGCTCATTGGCTCGCCGCCCAATACGCAAATGGCGAGCATTCTTTCCGAAAGTTTCCATATCGAAATCAGTTTTTTCGACTGGATGAAAATCGGCATGCCACTGGCTATTCTGCTATTATTGTTGATGTTTCTCATTTTCAATTATTTATTAGGTGAGGAGCGCAAAGATGTCCACGTCCTAAATTTCCATACCCTTCCTTGGTCTAAAGCCCAAAAACGCGTGCTTTGGATTTTCTCTATTGTAGCTGGTCTCTGGATTTTCCGCGAAGCCATCGGAACTTATTTAGGTATTAACTATCGCGATGAAAACGCCGCAATTTTAGGTGCATTGGCAATGTTCTTAATGCCGAGTGGCGAAACGGCCAAAGAAAAAGTCTTGCGTTGGTCAGATACCGAAAAACTACCTTGGGGCATTCTCTTGCTTTTTGGTGGCGGCTTGGCTCTGGCAGCAGTCCTCGAAAAAAATGGGGTACTGCAGTTTTTAGCCAGCACTTTTGAATCTTTCCATGGCATCGGCCTACTGACGGCAATCGCCATCCTGACCACGATCGCTATTTTTATTTCTGAAGTACTCTCTAATCTAGCGATGGTTACGCTGTTTATTCCCGTTGTGGGTATTTTCGCACAGCAAACGGGGCTGCCATTGGTTCCGCTTGCCATGGCACTCACTCTTGGGGCCAGTTTAGCGTTCATGATGCCTGTCGGCACACCGCCCAACGCTATTGTTTTTGGCTCTGGTTTTTTGCGCATCAAAGACATGATCCGCTACGGATTTGTGCTCAACCTCATTAGCCTGGCCCTCATCATCCTTTTTGTGATTTTGTTTCTTTAATTGAAACAATATTGCTATTTTTCGCCACCAAACCTATTGTATGCTAACTATAGATCGTTTATTTGATGTCCCTAGACATCAACTCAAGAATTACCCTAATCCCAACATGTTTGTCACCAAGACAAAAGGAATTTGGGTGCCGCTTGCCACCGCCGACTTCCTCGATGCAGCCATGAACGTTTCTCGCGGGCTCATTTCCATGGGTGTACAGGCCGGTGATCGCGTTGCAGTTGCCAGTTCAAACCGTTTTGAATGGAATGTGCTCGATATCGCCGTGCAGCAGGTAGGGGCTATTTTAGTACCGCTTTATCCCAATATTTCTGAATCGGATTACCGTTTCATCCTCAACGATGCGGGGGTAGAAATCTGTGTGGTTTCCAACCAAGAGTTGGTAGACAAAATCAGTTCGGTCAGAAACGAAGTGCCTACGCTCAAGCATTTATTTGCTTTTGATCAGCTGCCCAACTGCCCGCATTGGTCGGCAATTGAAGCGACGAAAGGCCAAACTGAAATCGAGGCTGTCGAACAACGCATGCGCGATGTAAAAACCAGCGATTTAGCTACCATTATCTATACTTCGGGCACAACCGGCAATCCAAAAGGTGTCATGCTATCACATGCCAACATCCTCGCAACGGTTTCGGCATGTATAGACCCAATTCCAGCCGATAAAAATTCGAAGGTATTGAGCTTTCTTCCGGTATGTCATATTTATGAGCGCATGCTCCATTATTTGTACATGTACATTGGTTGCTCTATTCACTTTGCTGAATCGATGGATACCATCGGCGACAACATCCGTGAAGTGAAGCCCGATGTATTCTCTGCAGTACCGCGCCTGATCGAAAAGGTATTCGACAAAATCATGGCCAAAGGCGATGAGCTCTCTGGTGTCAAGCGCGCACTCTTTTTCTGGGCTGTAGGCGTTGCCGAAGACTACGATGTCATTGGAAAATCAATATTTTACAAAGTCAAATTGGCCATTGCGCGCAAGCTTATTTTCTCCAAATGGCAAGAGGCGCTCGGCGGCAACGTCAAGGCAATTGCTTCTGGATCTGCTGCGCTACAACCGCGCTTGGCCCGCATCTTCTTGGCGGCAGATATTCCAATTCTCGAAGGATACGGCCTCACCGAAACTTCTCCGGTGGTAACGGTCAATAACTTCAATACAGGTATCCGAATTGGCTCGGTTGGCCCACTAGTAGAAAACGTACAGGTCAAAATAGCCGAAGACGGCGAAATCCTTGTCAAAGGACCAAACGTCATGATGGGTTACTACAAAAATCAAGAAGCCACCAATGAAGTTTTTGATGCCGACGGTTGGTTTTGTACCGGTGATATCGGCACCTTCCAAGAGGGCAAGTTTTTGAAGATTACCGATCG
>JBFYPV010000222.1:0-8821 GCA_041303085.1 Crocinitomicaceae bacterium | reverse complement strand
CCTGCACCAAAAGAATATAATGAAGCAAAAGGTTTGGCCACTTCAGATTACCAAACTTATTTAGAGAAAAAATGGTTAGAGGCGTTACGTTCAAAGCATAAGATCGTCATTAATGAAGACGTGCTTTATCAAATCGGCCAATAATGATCTATAGAACCTTATTCTTTCTCAGTTTTCAATTTTTACTTCTGAGCCAATTCCAGGCGCAAAAGTTAGTGAACCAAATTGTGGCCCAAGTTGGCGACAACATTATTCTTTGGTCCGATATCGAAACCCAGCGCCTGCAGCTCACAGAAAAAGAGCGCGCAATCAACGGAAAAGAGTGTCAGATCCTCGAGCAACTTTTACTAGAAGAGCTACTCGTGAATCAAGCGCTCATCGATAGCCTTGTCATTTCAGACGAACAAGTCGATGCCGAAATGGAGAACCGCTTGCGCATCATGGAAAACAAAATGGGCGGCCGAGAAAACCTCGAAGAATTCTATGGCAAATCCACAATTGCCATCAAAGAAGAATTCAGAACCATTATTCGCAACAAAATGCTCGCTCAAGAAATGGAGCGCAAAATTACCGGTGACATCTCCGTTACACCCAAAGAAGTAGCGGCATTCTATGCCCAGCTTCCCAAAGACAGCATTCCGTTCATCAACATGAAGCTGAGTTTTCAGCAAATTGTTCAGTTTCCGGAGCTCACCCCGGCCGACAAAAAACTCGCCTACGACCAACTTGTAGACGTCCGCAAGCAAATTGTGAGTGGCAGCAAGCCCTTTGAAACCATGGCGCGTCTTAAATCTATGGACCCAGGGTCAGCGAGTCAGGGTGGAAAAATTGCCGCATCTAAAGGCATGATGGTACCGCAATTTGAGGCTACCGTTTTTGACCTCAAACCCGGAGAAGTTTCAGATATCGTCGAAACCATGTACGGTTACCACATCATCAAGTTGGTGTCTCGCAAAGGTGACGACTACACTTGCTTGCACATCCTCATCATGCCAGAGTACAGCTCATCAAGTATTTCTGTGGCCTCTGCGCGCATGGATAGCTGTTATCAATTACTCACCCGCAATGGCATCACCTGGGATGAAGCCGTCGTTCGTTATTCCAATGACGACGCTACCAAGCAAAACAAAGGTGTCCTGACCAATCCGTACACCATGGATATCTACTGGGACATGGAGCAACTCAACGAAATTGACCAACAAATCTATTTACTCACCGACGCGCTCGAAAGCGGTGGAGTATCGCAACCTTCTCTTTACATGGATCTCTTTGAAAGAAAGCAAGGTATCCGCATGGTAAGGCTACAAAATCGCGTGCCGGCTCACCAAGCCAACTTAGAGCAAGACTACGCCTTGATTAAACTTGCCGCCGAGAACGACAAAAAACAGCGCATCCTCGACGAATGGACAGCTGCCAAGATTCCAAATGCCTACATCAGACTCGACCCACAATTTCAAGATTGTGATTTCCGTGTCAATTGGCTCAAAACTCCTTGATTTCCCATGACAGATAAAGACAGAATTGATCAATTAGTTATTGATTATCAGGCCTTAAAAAAAGAGATTCACCAAGTCATTATTGGCCAAGACGACGTCGTTGACCAAGTCTTAATTGCTATTTTCTCGCGCTCGCATTGCTTATTAGTGGGGGTGCCTGGTTTGGCCAAAACTTTATTGGTCAACACCATCGCCAAAACCCTAGGTTTGTCTTTCAACCGCATTCAGTTCACCCCCGACCTCATGCCTTCGGATATCGTCGGATCTGAAATCCTAGACGAAACCAAGCAGTTCAAGTTCATCAAAGGCCCGATCTTTTCCAACATGATCTTAGCCGATGAAATCAACCGTACGCCGCCCAAAACACAAGCTGCTTTGCTTGAAGCCATGCAAGAGCGCGCTGTTACGGCTGCCGGCACAACCTACAAACTAGAGGCGCCATTTTTTGTATTGGCAACTCAAAACCCCATCGAACAAGAGGGTACGTATCCGCTACCAGAAGCGCAGCTCGACCGCTTTATGTTCAATATCTGGGTAGACTACCCGTCTTATCAGGAAGAACTCGCGATTGTCAAATCCAGCACTTCAGATCAAGTTGTGGAACTACAAACGGTCCTCAATGCGCAGCAAATCATCGATTATCAAGCGCTCATTCGCCGTATACCGGTCGCAGAGAACGTCCTTGAGTACGCCGTAACCTTAGTAGCCAAAACCCGTCTCAAAGATCCGTTAGCGCCTCAAATCACCAAAGATTTCATCACGTGGGGAGCAGGGCCGCGCGCCTCTCAAAACTTGGTGATTGCCGCTAAATGCCACGCTGCCTTACACGGCAAGTATTCTCCGGATATCGAAGACGTGAAAGCAGTAGCCAAAGCTATTTTGCGCCACCGTTTGGTGCGCAATTACCGCGCTGAGGCAGAAGGCTACAGCATGGATGCTATCATAGAAGCTTTGCTCTAGCATTAGCTATTTTTATCATCTAACAAGCGCTAAACACTTAATTTTACCTCGTGAAAGGATTTAGTCTTTTTTTATTGGTTTGCTTTACATTGGTGCTCACACCCAAGCAGTGGTGGCATCATTGTAGCCATGCCGACCACAAAAAAAATGCCCTTACCCACGAGCAAACATTAGACGAAGATTGCCCCGTTTGCGATCTCTCTTTGAGTGTTTTTACCAGCCCAACAGCCCTTGTCTTTAGATGCGTAAAGCAAGTCCCATTTGTGCATGGTCAAATGAACTGTGCAGGGCTATCTCAAACAAAATTCAACTTATTTCAGCTTCGGGCTCCGCCTGCATCTCATGTTTAACATTTGAATGCACACATAAGATCCTGAAATGACATGAAAAACTTCCTTATCGGGATGGCTATATTGTACAGCTTTCCCCTCCTTGCTCAGCAGGGAATCAAAGGTTTGGTGCGCGATGCACAAACCAATCAACCTATTCAAAATGTCGTGATTGCTGTACCGGCTTTTCAAATACAAGTCAGTACAGATGCCAATGGCGTTTTTACCTTTCCTTTTACATGGTCTGAGCAACAAGTTTTGCGCTTGAGACATCCTGATTACCAAGTACTGGACACCATGGTGGCAGGCACAGGACCTAGCCTAGCTTTTGGATTGCGTCTCGGGCATATGACCACCGAAGAGGTTACTGTGAGTGGGCAGCAGCTGTCTTTGCGCCAAAAAAATACAGTGCCTATCGAGGTGCGCAGCATCAAGGATCTACAGCTTTCTGGCGGCATGCATGTCTCTGAATTATTGACCAAAATACCGGGTGTTTACGTGAGTTCATTGGGAAACGGCATCGCCAAACCCGTGATCCGCGGCATGCAAGGTATGCGCGTTGTGACGCTAGTGAACGGTTTGCGCCTTGAGGGGCAGCAGTGGGGTGGAGACCACGGTTTGGGTATCGGTGAACTCGCTTTGGGTTCAGCGGAGGTCATTAAGGGGCCGGCTTCTGTTTTGTACGGAGCTGATGCCTTAGGTGGCGTTATTTATTTAGTCGATGAACCTTATGCGCAGGTGGGTACGCATGCACTCAGTGTACAGCAAAAATTCAATCAGAACACGACTGGAAGTACTTCTAGTCTTTTGTACAAAAAGAGTGCAGGCAACAAGCGTTTGCTGCTTGCGGGTAGTTATGCAAATCATGCTGATTTTCAGCTTCCTAATGGTCTTTATGCGAAGAATTCTCGCTTTCATGAATGGGTGGGTAAGGCAGCGTACTCATGGTTCAAGCCCAATCAAATGCACGTCTTGCGTTACGCTTACAACAATACGGTGGCCGGCATTCCGGGGCATACCCACGATTCGCTCATTACACCCCTCAGTTTTCAAGTGCCCATTCAAGGCAGGCGCTATTCTTTGCCCGCACAATTTTTCACCAACCAATTGCTCAGCTATGAATTCAAGCGCTTTTGGAATGGTCAAGATGTTCAGTTGCTACTTGGTCAAACGCACAACCGTTTGGTTGAATACGACGAAAAAGTGACCAAGCCTTTTATGGAAATGGACCTCTTGAATACGATTTACCAAGCCAAATGGACCCGAAAATGGACCAAGCAACAACTCATCGTAGGCGCTGCCGGCATGCTCCAACTGAATCTCAACTCACCTTTAGCCGAAGATGAACTCTTGCCTAATGCCAGAACATTGGATCAAGGCGTTTTTGGCTTGTATAAAATTGAGCTTTCCAAAAAACAGCTCTTGCAAGTTGGCTTCAGACAAGACCTACGTTGGATTCAGACGCAAACAGCGTTGAATTCGCTTTCAAGATTCTACGCGAGCCCTAATGTATCTCTGGGTTGGAGTTGGCAGCCTCATTCGGTTTTGCAAAACCGCTTTAATCTTTCGAGCGGCTTTCGAGCGCCACATCTAAGTGAATTGCTTGCCGATGGTTTTCATCATGGTGCGCTGCGCTATGAAATTGGCGATACATCTTTAGTGCCGGAACGAAGTCTGCAACTCGACTGGATGAGTACAGTCACTACGGAGCACGGCAGTTTGAGCATCAATCCGTATCATGCATGGGTGCAAGACTACATTTATATTCAGCCCAACGGAACAAGTGTAGATGGCATACCTGTATTTACTTACGAACAGCTCGATTTAGGCCGCTTATATGGCTTAGATGTCAGTGCGCACTATCATCCGCATTGGCTGCATCATTTGCATTGGGAAGCTTCGTTTTCTTACATTCAATTCCAGAGCCCACAAGATAGCGCCATCTCCTTATTGCCCCCAACTCGCCTGCAAAACGAACTGCAATACCATTGGGATTTTTCGGGCAAAATTCAGAAAATAGAAGTGAGCTTGAGTCATCAATGGATGGCCGCTCAAACGCGTGTCGCTTTTCAAGAAACCACGAGTGAAAGTTATCAGCTCCTGCACTTGAACGCGCGCTTTCACCTTGAAAAAAATGGGGCTTGGATGATCCAAACTGGGGTGCGCAACCTGACCAACAGCAGTTACATTGACCATTTATCGCGTTTAAAAAACATCGGAATGCCAGGCCCTGGAAGGCATTTTTATGTCAGTTTGAAGTACCAGGTTGAACAACAAAATCAAAAATAATTGTCATGAAAAAATTAATTTTTAGTGTAAGTATTTTGGGCTTACTTAGTGTTTCTTGCGCCAAAAATAAATGTGCCGAATGCCACTATGATGCGCCCTCTGGAGAGATTGAATTAGGCACATATTGTGGCGATGATTTGAAAAATCTGGAAGAGTTAGGAACCTATACAGATAGCCTTGGCGCCACCTACGTGGTGCATTGTGGCGAACACTAACCTTAAGAACTTTTCAACATTTTTGATATTTGTTGATAAGTGCCAAAAGCATTAGTTGTCATTATGACACAAAGGGCCTAATTTTATACTTAGAATTGGGCCCTATGTTTGACGACGACGAAGAAGAATACAACGACAGCAGTTTGAGCGAAGACATCGAGCACTTCGAGGCGCACTTGAAGGGCCAAAAGCTCAAGTTCATCGACAGCGACCGTCTAGAAGGCCTCATCGATCACTACCTCATTCAAGGTCAATTCAATAAGGCCAAAATCGCTTCCGAATTCGGTATTTATCAGTTTGCTTACAATCCGCTTTTCAAGTTGCGCAAAGCACAGGCCTTAGGTGGCATGGGCTTGTTGCAAGAAGCCATGGATTGCGTGGTTCAGCTAGAAAAGCAAGAAATCGATAGCGCCGAACTCTACCTCACCAAAGCGTCTATTCACGCCCAGCAGCGCGAACACAAACAAGCCATACGCTATTTCAAATTGGCACTCGAGCACTCAGACCCAGCCGAACACGACTACATCTACCTCGATATCGCCATCGAATACGAGCGCCTTTCTCAGTACCAAGAAGCCATCGATACTTTGCACCAAGCCCTTCAAGCCAACAAGCAAAACGAAGCTGCGCTTTACGAGCTCGGCCGTTGCTATGACGCACTTGGCGCAACGGAAGCTTCTATTGAGGCTTACCTCAAATTCATCGACGAACAGCCTTACTCGAGCACCGCTTGGTACAACCTCGGCAATGCCTACAGCAAACTAGAAAACTACGACCGCGCCGTATGGGCCTACGAATACGCCATTCTCATCAATGAAGAATTTGGTCCAGCGCACTTCAATTTAGGGAATGCATATCTCTCTTTAGAAAAATACCACAAATCTATCGAGCACTTTGAGTATTGCATGAAACACGACGGCGATGACGCCATGGCGCTCTGCTACATCGGAGAAGCTTACGAACAACTCAACGAACTCGAGCTTTCCAAGCACTATTACAAGCTCAGCATCGACCTCGAACCCATGCTGCCAGAAGCTTGGTTGGGTTTAGGTATCGTCGAAGACCTCATGGGCTCCACCAAAGAAGGCATCGTCCTGATTCAAAAAGCCCTCGATTACGACCCCGAGAACTCCGGTATACACCACGTTTTGGCTGGAGCTTACCAAAAAATCGACCTCCGTTCAGAGGCTGAGTTTCACTACCTCAAAAGCTTGGCGCTCCTCCCAGATGACCAAGAAGCGCTATCAGACTACATTTCATTTGTAAGTGAGTCCTCATTAGCAGAAGCACAACAATTCATTTTGCAGTTTTGTCAAGATCACCCTGCGGTTTTCGAGGCCCAACTGCATCTCATCAATATCAAATGGCAAATGGGGCAGTTTGCCGAAGCCAAGCATCTCTACCATGAATGCCTTAACCAAAACGCGAGTAGCGCCAAACAGATCTTTGAGATCAATCCCAAACTACTCGACGACACCGATTTTTTATATTTAGCTGACTAACCATGAACTTTAAACTTTCTTTTATCCCCAAGCGCAGTGAAAAACCCCGTAACAAAGGCGTTACCATGATGATGGACAAGGGTTTAGGTCTGCGCGAAACCGAACACTTCATCGAAGCTTCTGCCCACCTTACCGATATCGTCAAATTTGGCTTTGGAACGGCGTTTGTGACGCGTCAGCTCGAAGAAAAAATCAAAATGTACCGCGAGGCGGGTATCAGACCCTACTTTGGTGGCACGCTTTTCGAAGCTTTTTATGCGCGTGGCATGTTCAAGGAGTACGTTCAGCTGCTCGATAAATACGACCTCGACCTCGCAGAAATTTCCGATGGCTCGATCATCATTCCGCACGATGAAAAGTGCAAGCTCATCCATGAACTTTCCAAGTCTAGAACAGTTCTTTCTGAGGTAGGTTCCAAAGATTCAGGTATCCTCATTTCACCTGCCAAATGGGTGCGTCTTATGAAAGCAGAATTAGAAGCCGGAAGCTGGAAAGTCATTGCCGAAGGCCGCGAGGCAGGCAATGTTGGCGTATTCAGACCCAATGGCACTGCCCACACCATGCTCATCAACCGCATCATTGCCAATGTCAAGCCAGAAGACATCCTCTGGGAAGCACCTCAAAAGAACCAACAAGTTTGGTTTATCAAGCTTTTTGGTGCCGAAGTCAATTTAGGCAACATTGCACCAAACGACGTCATTCCATTGGAGTGTTTGCGCTTGGGCTTGCGCGGCGACACCTTCTTCGATTTCCTTCCGAAATCATACGCAGACCGCCTCAAACAAGTCAACGACGATGCCGACGACGACACAGACGATGAACAAGAATAAGTCGCACGCGCTTTATTCTAAACAACTTCAAATCATTGGCCACCAAGGCCCTATTTATGCACTTGCTCAGGATGAGCGCTATATTTATTCGGCGTCCTCAGATAAGTTTGTAGCGCGTTGGCACAAGACAACTGGTGAGCAAGATCAATTTGCCATTCGCTGCACGCAAGCGCCATTTAGCCTGCTTGTTTTGCCCGATCACAACCAACTTTTAATTGGTTTGTCGGATGGCAGCTTGCACCTCATCGATACCGCACAAAAAGTAGAGCTCAAACACCTCAAGGCACATCAAAGTGCGGTTTTTGCGTTGGCTGCCAATCCCTGCTTAGATCAGCGCTATTCTGCCGATGCCGAGGGCAATGTTTTGGTCTGGGACGCCGCCTGGAACTTATTGCTCACGCTTCCTTTGGCTTGTGGCAAAATACGCCAAATTGCGGTTGCTCCAGACGGAACTTATTTTGTGGTCGCGGGTGCCGACGGCTATTACCGGAAAATCGAAACAACATTTTTCAATGAAACGCAGCAAGTCTATGCACACCACGAAGGTTGCACAGCACTTTGTCTTTTGCCCAATGGCGGTATTTTAAGCGCCGGAAAAGATGCTTACATCAGGCGTTGGAGTGCAGCAGGCGAGAAGCAAAATGCTTTTCCGGCGCATCTCGGAACCATTTACCAATTAGTACAATTGCCAAACGGGCAATACGTTTCGGCATCGAGAGATAAAACCCTTAAAATTTGGTCGCTAGAAAACGATCAAATTGGTCAGAAACTCGACCTACAAATGGCTGGGCATCGCCATTCTATTAATGCGCTCATTGCCTTAACTGATGGGTTTGTGAGTGCCGGTGACGACAAAAGAATGATCGTATGGCATGCATCCAATGCAAAAACGCCGTAATTTTAGACCATGAAGAGTTGGACGCTTGTGTTTATTTTTTGCAGCCTTGCTGCGCAGGCGCAATTTCAATTCAATTTCAGCAACTTTATTCCGGTGTCCTCTGATGGTCAAAACCTCGATAAAGCTTGGGCTGGAGGCCTCAATACACCGCAATTTTCTACCCTAGACTACGATTACGATGGCGACGAAGACCTCCTCGTTTTTGACCGCAGTGCTGACCAAATTCGCGTTTTCAAGCAGGTGAGCTCAGCCGCTGGTCCAACGTATGAAATCGATTTGCGTGCACACTTGTTTTTTCCGTC
>JBFYPV010000221.1:0-21389 GCA_041303085.1 Crocinitomicaceae bacterium | reverse complement strand
GCTTGAAGTTTTACTTCGTCTGCCAAACCTGGGCTTACTTCACCCATGCCGAACTCAGAGCGTTTTACAGCACCTGTGATTTGCAAACCTGCAACTTCAGTTCCTTTGTAGTTCTTGCCATTGCCAGTGTGTACACCATTGAATACAACTTTTTTGGTAGTGCCATGCATAGTCAATTCGCCTTCAATAACGTAAGTTCCTTTTGCTTTAGCAGCAGTCACAGAAGTGCTTTTGAAGCTAATTGAAGGGTGTTTTTCAGCGTCAAAGCAATCTGCCGTGCGCAAGTGGTTGTCGCGGGCTTCGATGCCTGTATTGACAGAAGCTGCATCTGCGTTCAAAACGATAGTAGCGCCTGTGAAGTCTGCATTTGGTGTAGTGACTTCCATTGTGAATTTTCCGAAGTTACCGTGAACGTTTGTGATGCCGTTGTGAAGGATGGTGAAACCCAAACGAGAGTGAGCGCCATCAACAGACCAAACACCTGCTTGAGAAACGACAAAAGAAAATAAGGCGAACGCGCCAACTAAACCAACTAATAAATTTTTCATGTTTTAAATTTTAAGATTACTGTTTAAACAAATTATCGAACACAAAGTTGCGATAAAGTCACTTCTTTTCTCTTGACGTAGGTCAAGGAATCAATTTGCGGGGTCTTGAAGCGTTTGTAATTTCTGAAAAGCGTCTTTAATATGGCGAATGGGCTCAATGACCAACCTGAGTTTGTCGTCTTTTTGAGCAAGTCTGTAGCCGGTGGGTTGGGCCAAGATGCGGTTGAGCATCTGCTGAAACTGCTCGGTTTCATAAAATGGCGACTGCGGATTGGAAATAAAATGCCCCACTAATTTTTCTGACTTGAGCACCAAACGCTCGAGCCCCATGGATTCGGCCAACCAACGCAACTCAAATGAAAACAAAAGTTCCTTGACTTCTCTGGGTAGTGGGCCAAAACGGTCTTGGAGTTGGGCACTAAAATCAGCGAGCTCTTCTTTGTTTTTAAGGTTGTCCATGGCTTGATACAAACTCAAACGCTCCGCAACTTGGTTCACATATTGGTCTGGAATCCGGACCTCCATGTCGGTTTCAAAAACGCAATCCTGGACAAATCCGTTGAATTGATCGGTAGTTCTTTCCTCGAAAAGTTCTTTGTACTCGCTTTCGCGGAGCTCTTGCATGGCCTCGTTGAGAATTTTCTGATACATCTCAAAACCAATTTCTGCAATAAAACCGCTTTGTTCGCCGCCGAGCATGTTGCCAGCCCCTCGGATATCGAGGTCTTTCATGGCAATATTGAAGCCCGAACCTAAATCGGAGAATTGCACGAGCGCCTCTAAGCGCTTGCGGGCCTCGGAGGTCATAATGCTGAATTTTGGCGCAATGAGGTAACAGAAACCTTTTTTGTTGCTGCGTCCTACCCTGCCCCGCAATTGGTGCAGATCGCTGAGCCCAAACTGGTGCGCGTCGTTGATGATGATGGTATTGGCATTGGAAATGTCTATCCCGGACTCGATGATGGTGGTGGCTAAAAGCACATCGTAAGCGCCTTCGATGAAATCCATCATGATTTTTTCGAGTTGCTTGCCATCCATTTGGCCATGGCCGATACCCACACGAACACCCGGACACAAGCGCTGGATCATGCCGGAGAGTTCTTTGATATTCGACAAGCGGTTATTGACAAAAAACACCTGGCCGCCGCGCCCTACTTCATAGGCAATGGCATCGCGGATGAGTTCTTCGTTAAAAGAAATGATATCGGTTAAAACCGGCTGGCGGTTGGGTGGTGGTGTATTGATGATGCTCAGGTCTCGGGCGCCCATCAATGAAAATTGCAAGGTGCGCGGAATGGGCGTGGCGGTAAGGGTGAGTGTATCGACGGTGGTGCGCAAGGTTTTGAGCTTGTCTTTGACGGCAACCCCAAATTTTTGTTCTTCGTCGATGATCATGAGGCCGAGGTCCTTGAACTTGACGCGCTCTGCAACCAAAGCATGGGTGCCAATTAAGATATCGATTTGGCCAGCCGCTAATTTTTTGAGTGTTTCGGTGATTTCCTTGGCAGACTTGAAGCGATTGATGTAGTCTACGGTAACCGGGAAGTTCGAAAGTCTGTTTTTGAAACTGCGGTAATGCTGCAAAGATAAAATTGTCGTCGGGACCAAAACTGCAACTTGTTTGGAGTCGGCTACGGCTTTGAAAGCTGCGCGAATAGCCACCTCAGTTTTGCCAAAGCCTACATCTCCACACACCAAGCGATCCATTGGCCGCGGCGCTTCCATGTCGCGTTTGATGTCTTGGGTGGCTTTGTACTGATCTGGGGTGTCTTCGAACATAAACGAGGCTTCGAGCTCGTTCTGTAAGTAGCTATCTGGCGCAAAAGAAAACCCTGGTTTGCTGCGGCGTTGCGCATAGAGTTTGATGAGGTCAAAGGCGAGTTCTTTGATCTTCTTTTTGGTCTTGTTCTTGAGATTAGACCAGGCCTGCGTACCGAGTTTGTTGAGTGTTGGGGCGCTGCCATCTTTGCCCGTAAATTTAGAGATGCGGTGCAAAGAGTGAATGCCGACATAAAGCACGTCGCCATCTTTATAGACCAAACGAATGGCTTCTTGTGGTTTACCATTGACGTCTATGGTTTCCAGACCAGAAAACTGGCCCACACCGTGGTCTATGTGCGTCACGTAATCTCCTTTTTGGAGCTGATAAATTTCTTTCAGCGTTAGCGCTTGCTTGGCTTGCTTGAACCCTTCTTTGAGCCTAAAACGGTGATAGCGCTCAAAAAGCTGGTGGTCGGTGTAGCAGACCAATTTTAGGGATGGAAAGATAAAGCCCTCGTGCAAGGCCAATGGCAGGGCACGGAACTCACCTTCTTCACCGATATCGCTAAAAATTTGGTAGAGTCTTTCTACTTGACGTGGCTGATTTGAAAAAATGAGGTTCTGAAAACCTTCAGCTTTGCGCGCTTTTAAATCGGCATTGAGTCGCTGAAAGTCTTTGTTGAAACTGGGTTGCGGGATGCAATCAAATGTTTCTGAGTGCGTCGGTTTGAAATGGTAAACAGGGCCAAATTCGATCAGGCGGTGTGCGGCAAGCTGCGTTTCAAATGTGAGGTGTGAAACGAATTTATCTTGGGGCAAAGCGTATTGAACTGGGCCGTCGTGTTTGCTATGGATTTCTACTGCGCGCTCGTATTCGCGCTTCAATAGATCTAAGGTTCTCTGTACATCGGCCATCCAGCAAATGGTCTGAGGGCCCACAAAACCCAACAAAGTTTCTTGGATTTCTAGACTCTCGCCTGACTGAATATTTGGAACAACATTGAAAAATTGATGGCTCGCAATCGATAACTGGCTTGCGGCGTCAAAAGTGCGGATACTCTCTACCTCATCGCCAAAGAATTCAATCCGAAAAGGATGCTCGTTGGCATAAGAGAACACATCTAAGATGCCGCCTCTGATTGAAAACTGACCGGGTTCATAAACAAAATCGACGCGCTCAAACTGATATTCCAAAAGCAATTCATTGAGAAAATCAGTGCTGTAGGTTTTCGCCACCTCGAGGCGCATGGTGTGCTTAACCAGGTTTTTTTTGGTCGGTATTTTTTCAAAAAGCGCCTCAGGGTAGGTTACTACCCAGGTGTTTTGTTTGTCGCTGAGTTTTTCGAGTACCTCAGCGCGCGCCACAACATTTGAGTTGTCTGTTTGCTCTTGCTGATACGGCACCCGATAAGACGCCGGATAAAATAAAATGCGCTTGTCTTCAGGGAACAACCCTTCAAAATCGTTCAAAAAATAAGCCGCTTCTTCTTTATCTGAAAGAATAAACAAATGGGTGCCCGGAACTTGCTGCGCAACCATTAACGAAAGCAAGGACTTTGCAGAACCCACCATGCCTTTCCAATGTAATCTGGCTTCAGCCGTTTGCAAGGCTGCTGCACTGCGGTCGAGCGCAGGATGTTTGGCAAGGGTTTTGATAAAAGTAGCGAGTTCCATAGCGGGCTGCAAAATTACGCAAAGTATCCGCGGAGCGAAAAAATTTGTGACCTTTTCCGGTCATAACGTTACAAATAACAATTCAGTGTGAATATCTCCAAAGAATTCAAGCCGCCCGACCTCACTCAATGACTAATTTTAGCGTACCAAATTAGAACCCAATTATGAAGTTTTCAATCAAATACACCTTAGTAGCAGCGTTCTTGATGAGCGCAGGAGTTTTAAGTGCTCAAGTAGCAGAAGCCGCAACCGAAGAATCTTTCAAAACTGTCGAAGAAATTTCGGCTATCGACTTCCTTATGAAAGGTGGGGTCTTTTTGATTCCAATTGCACTTTTATTGTTTTACACTACCTACGTAGCTGTTGAACGCTTTTTGTATATCCGTCGCATGACCAAGCAAAACATGCTACTCATCAACGAAATACAAACCCAACTCAATGCGGGCAGCATGCAAGGAGCCCTCGATGTAGCGAACCGCGACCAAACAGCTTATGGTTCGGTCATCAAAGAAGGCGTTCAGTCTATTGGCCAACCGATTGCACAAATTGAAGGCAACATGGAAAAAGTAGCCAACATCGAAATTGGCAAGATGGAGAAGAACATCAACCATTTAGGTCTGATTGCAGGTATTGCACCAACTTTAGGATTTATCGGAACCATCTCAGGGGTTATCAAAATCTTTTACAGCATCTCTATCTCAGAAAATGTATCGATCGGTAATATCTCAGGTGGTTTGTACGAAAAAATGATTTCGTCTGGATCAGGTCTTGTTGTCGGTATTCTCGCGTTCACAGCCTATCACCTACTCAATGGCATCATTGATAATTACGCGTTGGGCATTCAAAAATTGAATTTAGATTTTATCAAATTAATGAACTCAAAAGATGGCCATAAAGCGAAATAGAAGGTTCCATGCAGAGGTGGCTACTTCTGCATTGAGCGACATCATGTTCTTTTTGTTATTGTTCTTTTTGATCATCTCTACGCTAGCCAACCCGAACGTCATCAAAGTTCCGTTGCCTAAATCAGATGCCAACGAAAAGACGCAAAAACAACACGTCACACTCACCATTAAATTTGACGAGAACCAACAGCGCCATTTTTATGTCAACAACGATGAAATCGCCTTGGATCAGTTAGAAGGTGTCTTGATCGGAGAAACCAAAAAAATTGGCGACAACACCGTCATTTTACGCTTGCCATTTGATGCGCAAGTGCAAGAACTCGTAGACTTACTCAAAATTGGCATGCTCAATGACCTCAAAATGATCATTGCAACCAAAGAAGGGTAATTCTATTTATTGTCAAATTAGCTAGAGCTCCTTATCATGGAACAATTTCAATTAGAATACATCGGCGCGCGCGAAGATTCCAAAAAATCTTTGATCTACACTTCAGTGTGGTTGCTCTCCATGTTGCTGTTGGCTTTCATCATTAAATTTGACGCCCGACCAGATCAATTGGTGGATACCCCTCCACTCCGCTCAGATGAGGTCATTGAAGAATTTCAGATAGATAACGTAGAACTCGAAGAAGTTGCAGGAGGTTCTCGAGGTGGTGGCAACCCTGGTTCTGGCCGCATTGCACCACCAGCCGACCAAACCGAAAGAGTGGCAACGGCTAGCCAAAGTGATTTCAGCCATAACAGCGGCAATTCAAACAACCACAATTCTCAGAACGGCACCAATGCTTCCTCCACCACCTCGCAAAGAACCAACCTCTTTAACGGGAACGGCGGCAGTGGCAACGGAAATGGCTCAGGAAACGGGCCTTTCGGTGGAAATGGAAACGGCAGCGGGGAAGGCGATGATGGTATCGGATCAGGTAGAGGTTCTGGAAAAGGCAGAATTCGTTTAAACAACGTAAGCATACCTTCTTACGAGAGTGATTTTGATTGCCGCATCGGGTTCAATGTACAGGTCAATGCCGAAGGACAAGTGGTAGGTGTACGCTCCATTAAATCACTTACGACTTGTGTCGACGACCGCATTATTAATGACATCAAGGAGCGCATCAAGCGCGAAGTTAGGTACAACAAAGAAGCTGGAGCAGGAGTTGTGGAAATGAAATACACCATTGACCTAAAAGCCAAATCGTAGACAAATCATACTTCTGATGTTTAGTTAAGAAAGCCCCATGGCTTTTTCCACCATTTTCTTAGAACCAATATAGAATCCTACACGCTGGTGTAATGCTGTCGGTTTGATATCTAAGATGCGATCCGTGCCATTGGTGGCCAAACCACCTGCTTGTTCGGCGATAAACGCCAGCGGATTGCACTCGTAAAGCAAGCGCAAACGCCCTTTTGGAGCCGAAGGAACGGTCGGGTAAATGTATATACCTCCTTTGATCAGGTTGCGGTGGAAATCGGCTACCAAAGAACCAATATAGCGTCCGGAATAAGGCTTCCCTGTTTGATTTTCGTTTGATTGACAATAAGCCAAATAAGCACGTAGTTGTGGATCGAAATCATTGAGATTGCCTTCGTTGACCGAATAGAGCCTGCCGTTTTCTGGCATTTTCATGTCGGGATGCGACAAAAAGAATTCGCCAATGGAAGGGTCTAGGGTAAAGCCGTTGACCCCATGGCCGGTGGTATACACCAGAATGGTAGAAGAGCCGTAAAGCACGTAGCCTGCGGCCACTTGTTGGGTGCCCGGCTGCAACATATCTGCCAAAGTTGCTTTGGAACCTTGAGGTGAAACCCTGCGGTAAATAGAAAAGATGGTGCCGATGGATACGTTGACATCAATATTAGAAGAGCCGTCTAGCGGATCAAATAAAATGACGTAATTGGCATTTTGGGCTTGTTCGGATTCAAAAGCAAGGTAGTCGTCGTTTTCTTCAGAGGCAATGCCGCATACTTCGCCGCCGTTTTCAAAAGCGCGGATAAATGCTTCGTCGGCAACAACATCTAATTTTTGCTGTTCTTCGCCTTGCACATTTTGTCCGCCTTGGGCGCCGAGGATGTGGTCTACTAATCCGGCTTTGCGGACATCATTGCTGACAATTTTGGAAGCTAAGGCGATATCGCTCAGCAAACGTGAGAGCTCTCCGGTAGCAAATGGAAAATCTTTTTGCTTGCTGACAATAAACTCGTGTAGGGTAGTGAGTTTAGACATGCTTACATAGAGAACATGTTGCTATAGTCAGAACCTAAGTGAATAGGATTGACAATTAGCGTTGGAATGAGTGCATCATTAGTGATGATGTACTGCTCGTGATTAGAAGTGAGGGCCGTAAAGAGGTTGTTGCGCTGGAGGTTCATGATGGCGATGAGATCGGCATCTACGCTCACGGCATATTTGACAACTTCTTTATCGAAACCTGAACTTGGTACAACTGCGCTGGTCATTTCAATACCGCGATCTTTGAAGAACCCTTCGGAGAAAGTGATGTTGGAACGCACTTGGTGACGCAAAAACTCGTCGGTTTCGTCTGGTGTAACGACGTGTACTTTAGACTTGAAGTATTGTGCCAAATTGGCAACAATTGAAAGTTTTTGTTTGGTTTCTTTGTGGAGGTCCATCGGGACAACAATGGAGTCGTAACCACTTGCTTTAACGGCCTTTTCTTGAACGATAATGAAAGGTACCTGAGAGCTAGTCACTACTTTAAGTGCATGGCTTCCGGTGATGTGCTGCCAGCCGTGTGCACCATGGGTGCCCATAACGATAAGCTCGGCTTGGTGCTCGGCGGCAAAAGCGCCGATGTCTTCGAAAATGCTACCAATGCGCACATTGGGTTTGAGCGCTACGCCTTCCTGTTCAAACTGACCAATAATATTTTCTAGCTGCGCAAGTGCTTCAGGAATTTGGGTGTCTTTGGAAACCACGTGAAGTACTTGAATTTGAGCACCTAAAGGCTTGGCTGTGGCAATGGCGTGTTGAAGGGCGATATCGGCCACTGCGGTAAAGTCGTGAGGAACAATGAAGGTTTTAGTTTGCATAGTCAAGTTTTTTACAAATTTAAAACAAAGTGCAGTAAGAACGCACTAGTTTTCTCTTTATTTTTGTGTGAAGCCTCTGCTAAAAAAGCTTCTTTTCAAATGCCGATAATTGGTAAGCTCATACAGCGTAGTACAGCAATAAGTTTCAAGCGCATCTCCCGCATCAGTGCAGGCTACAAACAACAACTCGAGGTCTTGCGTCAAAACATGGACCACTCCAAAAAAACAGCTTTTGGACAGCGCTATCAATTCGCTACATTGCTTCAAAAAACCGACCTCGTTTCTCGATACCAACAAAACGTTCCCATCACCGAATACGAACAATTTTACACCGATTGGCTCGAAGACACCATCAAAGGTAAAAAAGATGCCATCTGGCCGGGCCGCATCAAATACTTTGCGTTATCCTCCGGCACCACTGGCGCGCCTAGCAAAAGAATTCCCGTGAGCACCGAAATGATCCGGTCTTTTCAGCGGGTCTCGTTAAGACAATTCTCCATCTTGCACGAATTGAACCTTCCAGATTCCTTTTACAGTGCCAAAGTACTTGCGGTTGGAGGCTCTACTAAGCTTAAAAAAATCGACCAACATTACGAAGGCGACCTCAGCGGCATCTTAAAAAAACACACGTCCCTCATTGCCGCTCCGTTTACAAAACCAACCAAAAAAATTACCCATCTCAAAGACTGGAAAGCCAAACTGCCTTTAATGGTGCAGGAAGCCCCTAAGTGGGATATCGGTATTATGGCGGGAATCCCGAGCTGGTGTGTACTCTTACTCGAAGAAATTGTAAAGCACTACAAACTCAACAACATCCACGAAATCTGGCCAAATTTCCAAGTTTATGTGCATGGCGGTGTCTACATGGACCCGTTTGTGGAGCGCTTGCAAAAGATTTCGGGCAAACCGGTGGTGCTGCTCGATACCTATTTAGCCAGCGAGGGCTATTTTGCGTACCAAACGAGCCCGAAAAAAAGGGGCATGACCCTGCTGATGAACAACAGCATCTTTTTTGAATTTGTGCCCTTTAATGCCGAGTACTTTACGGAGTCAGGAGAGCTCAAAAATCAATTCAAAGCGTATACCATCAGTGAAGTAAAGCCCGGTATAGACTACGCGTTGGTCATCAGTACAAATGCGGGGCTCTGGCGCTACATGCTCGGCGATCTCGTGCGCTTCACGGACACCACCACCCATGAAATCATTATCTCGGGGCGCATCAAGCAATTTTTAAGTTTGTGCGGAGAGCATTTATCTTTAGATAATATCAATCAGGCCTTGAAAACCGTGAGCACGCAATTCAAGCTTTCTTTTTCTGAATACACCATTCATGCCGATGAAAAAGGGCTACAACACTGCTGGTATATCGCTTGCGATGAGCAAAAAGCAACGCCAAGTATCATTGCGGAAATTGACCAAGCACTGCAGCTCATCAACGATGACTACGCTTATGTGCGCAAACACAGCATGCCCCTGCCTCAGCTCAAATTACTGCCTACTTCAGTGTTTTATGCCTATTTGGAAAGTATCGGAAAACTCGGCGCACAAAACAAAATGCCGCGCGTCATGAACAAAGCACAAGCCGAACAATGGACCTCATTTCTTAGCGCAAACGGCTACCTTTAAACGCCGATTTTTTCAGGAAGGTATAAGCGAGGTTGAGCTCAACAGAATGTCTGAAAACAGAAGAAGTTGCTCCCAAATCTGCATCGTAAGAGATCCCAAAGTCAAAAGCACCCAAATCTAAGGCAATATAAGGCGCTACAGCTGCTGTGGAGCGAAAATAAAGGCCTGCACTCAGGTATCTTGTGCTCACTTCATTGGTGACCTGAGAACTGCCGCGGAGCTTCATACGGTAGATGGCGCCGAGCATACTTTCGGAGTGGCCTCCTTGGCGCAAATGCGTGAGCGAAAACTGCAAAGCTGAAACTTCATTGAGTCCAAGCGAAAAACAGGCGTAGGCAACTGCTTTTCGGTACAAACGGTCGGCAGAAAGGGTGTTGTATTGCAAGCGAGGGCGGTTGACGTGCTGAAAAGACAGACCTGTTTGCAAAGACCATTGGCCGTCGCGCAACTCACCGCGCTGATTCGGTTCAAAACGATACGCTAGGCCTATGCCTGCATCTACAAAAGCAAAATTGACAAAATCATTTTCTTCGCCCGAAAAAACACCCGGGTCTAGGGCACTGCCATTCCATTGCGAGTAATACAACAAGCTGCTGAAATCGGCGCTGCGTTGCTGAATAGCTGTTTGAAGGCCGGCATCTAGCCAGTGGCCTTTTGCCAGTGGAATATGGCCACTTGCGGTGAGTCCGAAAGATTTTTGAGTCATGCGGGAGTCGCCGCCAACGTCGTTGCTAAAAGAAGCGCCGATACCCGCATAAGCGCGCTCAGATTGACGGGTTCGGCCGGGCGTGAATTCAGCCATGCCGTAAGTCGTCAAAAATTGGGTGCCTGAACCAACCCATTGGTTGCGGTTGAGCAGCGTAATTCTTTCAAAGCCTTTGTAAGCACCCACAAAAGCAGGATTCAGAAAAGGCATACTGCGGTCTGCCTGCGTCAGGTGAAAATCTTGAGCAAGGCCCACATTCGGAAAAACTCCGAGCACAGACAAGGCTATTGTAAGTGAAAATAGACAACTTTTGAAGCGCATCGCTTATCGAATTAAAGTGATGTTACCTGTAAATTTCTTGGTGGTTCCGTTTTCATAAGTGACGTCACAAACGTATGCATACACACCGCTATTGCAGGGCTTATCCTTGTGGCTGCCATCCCATTTAAATTGTTTGTTCGTAGAAGAATACATCAGGTTACCCCAGCGGTCCACAACTTTAAAGTTGATGGCAGCGATATCCTTACCAGCAATAATTTGATACACTTCATTGAGGCCATTGCCGACTCCATTTGGTGAAAATGCGGTTGGAAAGAAGATTCCGGTAGCACATTCAGGGCTGCTGCCATCTGGGTCGCATGGGTCTAGCGGATTGGTGCCATTTGCGACTTCTGTGCCATCGTTGATGCCATCGCCATCGGTATCAGGATTGAGCGGATTGGTGCCGAGCACGCCTTCTTGCGCATCGGTGAGCCCATCAAAATCGGTGTCTATTTGACAACCCGGGAGGGTGTCGTCGGGGTCGCAAGGGTTGAGCGGATCAGAGCCGTTGGTAACCTCTGCACCGTCGGTGAGGCCATCGCCATCGCTATCGGGATTGGTAGGGCTTGTACCCGCAGTATTTTCCTGACTATTGGTGAGGCCATCGCCGTCTTGGTCACAAGGGCCAGCATTTGCATTTGGAATACACGGATTGGTATTATCAGGGTCGAGCTCATCCATGACGCCATCGCCATCAGTATCTATAATTGAAGATTCTAGTGCGTCAATAATGCCATCGCCATCGGTATCGGTTGGCGCTCCGATATTGCCAATTTCATCGCAGTCGTTTTCGCCGTCGCCGTCGGTGTCTGGGTTTGATGGGTCTGTACCCAATAGGTTTTCATCGACGTTCAAACAACCGTCGCCATCCACGTCTGGAACGTCCGGAATAAAGACAGCTACAATGGTTTCTGGGCCATTGATATTGATGAAGTTATTAGCAGTAGTACTTGGTAAGCCAAGAGGGCCTGTAGTGACCGTCCAGTGGCTAAATACAAAGCCAGGGTTGGCATTTGGCTCTATAAGCGTTTGAATGCCGCCAAAATAAGTTGTGGCCCATGGGTAGTTGGGCGGATTGATAGAGTTGACTTGAATGGTACCCGCACCCACTGGCGTGACGTTGAAAGTAACGGCAAACGGGCCCGAAAGCTGGTAGCAATCGATAAGGCCTTGTTCTAAGGCTAAACAACGCTGATTGATGAAATTACGCAGTTGCGTTACCCTAGATTGCCAGCCATTGTAGGTGCCACCCCATTTAGCACATTGGGCCGTCATTTCGGGCTCTATTTCATTGACCATGCTGTCGAGTAAGGCAAGCATGCTCACGCAACTAAAAGAGGTATTGATGAGGTCGATATAGCGCGTAATATAATATTGCTCAACCTCTGGATTTTCATCAATTAGTTTCTCTAAGATATCTGTGTGCCCTTGCCCGCCCGGATTAGGTAAATTTTCTGCGTTACAAGGGTCTGCGTTGGCGCTTGGGTCAGGAATGCCGGTATAGTTGATGTAGTGCCCAAAAGTAGCGTCCATGTCCCAGAGGGCATAACCCCACTTTTTGTGGTCACCGCTAAGGTCCAAGCCTCTCCACCAAGCGGTATTCCAGTTGAGCCAGTCTTGGTTGACCGTATAGGAATTGATCATGAAGTAATCGGCCAGTGATTTCCAACTGAGCAAGGAGTCAACATAGTTGAAATTTGCTGGCGTGCCCATGTTGTTGGTAAGAATATAATTGCGCAAAGCATTCCAACTTGGTTGCGCATTGGGCGCACCGTATTCTTGCCAAGTGCCACCCCAAGTTTTGAGGTAGTGCATATTGTATTTATCCTGGTCGTAATAGATACTGGCGTAGTCGTGGTCATCTGCTTTTTCGCGGATTTCATATACACCCCAATAGCTTCCGTTTAGATATACAATTGCCGGACGCCAGGTGCGCTCGTCGAGTTTCATGCCGGCGCGGATAGAAAGCGTATGGATAAAGGCATCGCGGATGTGTGCACCTTGTTCAAAAGGATAGTTGTCGCTAGCGCCTGGTTTTAACATGACCCTTTGAAACTCATCTCGGTCTTTTTCAGGGAAAATTTCGTGTTCGAGATCGCCGTTGTGACCGTATTGGTCTCTGCAAATGAAGTCAAAACCTCTTTGAGCGTATGCCCAAGAGTCGTTACCGTGTTTGTTGAAATCGCCTTCAGACTCATCAATGAATGTGCCATCTTGTTCAAAAAGCTCAAATGAACCAATGCGGTTGGGCGGGTTTTGGCTGCCGTTTGCCACCAATGAATAAACCCCTTGGCTACATACCGAAACGACCGGAATAGTATGGTTTACATTGATAAAATAAGTGTTGGTTTCGGTAAAAGAAGATAGTGTGGTGCCGAAAGCTGTGGCGCGCAAAACTTTGGTGGTGGTGATATTGATGGGCGCTGTATATGTGGGAGAGGTAGCAATAGGGTCTGAACCGTCTAGTGTGTAGCGGATGATGGCTGTTGGGTCAGGACAGGTAATGGATACGGTTTGTGCACCTGGATAAAAACCCGGAGCTAAACTGAAAACAGGTTTAGGTGGGTAAAAATTGACACCACCAGCATTGTTCGCATTGGGCGTAGGAGTGGTAAATAATTTGAAGTCATTAGCGCCATTGCTCGAGCGACCAACCGAATGATTTGATTTGGTGAGGTGTACAATTTTAAAAGAATCCACGACAACAGCTAAAGGGTTGGATAAAATGATCCAATCTCCACCAGTTTGAGAAAGATTAAAATTAGGGTGGTATTCATTGCCAGAAACTAGATCTCTTTTGGAGCAAAAAACCATTTTGAAGCCATTAGCGTTGATGTTGCCACTCGGAACTTGCCATTTGGTGAGGTTTGAAGCCTTATCGGAGAGGTACCAACCAGTGAGGTCAACGCTTGCTCCCGTAGTGTTATAAAGCTCTATCCAGTCTTCTCGCTCACCGAATGCATCGGTAAGGCCGGTCATGTTTGAACACGAATATTCGTTGATTACGACCTGTGAAAAAACAAGAAAAGGGAGGCAAAATAGGAAGGAGAGTAGTAAGTGTTTCATTTAGCTTGGTTTAGCGTCACCAATATTAGTGAAATATCGATTTTTATCCAAACAAACAGACGCAAGAAGCAGAGAAAAGTTGTTTTTTTCTTAACATTGTCAAAAAAAAGAAATGAAAAGACTTTCCTTTATTCTATCTATTGCCCTTCTCACGCTAGGTTTTTCAGGCTGTCAAAAGTATGAAGGTGAAGGCGGCCGCAGTCAAATTACAGGTAAACTGACCATTAACGAAAAGCTATACATCAATGGTGTATTGGCACAGACTGTAAGCTATCCGGGGGCTACCGAAGATGTTTATATCGTTTACGGCACCCAAGACAGCATCTTCGACGATAAAATTGAATGCAACCACGACGGTACTTTTAGTTTCAATTATTTGTTTCCAGGAACTTATACTGTTTTTGCTTACAACGAAGTTTTCAATACTGGTAATTCCATCACCAACAACGACGACGACTACTATACAAAAGTTCCTGTAAAATTCACCGTAGAAATTGGCAAAAACGAGATCAAAGACTTAGGTGAAATCACCGTTATTCGTTAAGAATGCGCAGTCTAGTTCTTAGTTTACTGTTATTTCCGTTTGTGGGATTGAGCCAAAACAGCACGGTTTTCCAAGTATGGAATGAAGTGGGTGTAGGTTATAAACTCGATAAAAAGCAAAGTCTCGGTGTTGAGCTCACCACTCGGCATGGCGCAGGAGGCCTACAAACCTTCTTTCCGCAAATCTCCTACAAGTATAAAATCAACAAGTTTATCCGCCCTTCTGTCGATTACCGTTACGTAGGTAGCAGCACTCAAGAGGGTAACTTTTCTTACAGACACCGCATCAATACCAACCTACAATTCAACTATGAAATTGAGCGCTTAGAATTAGGTTTGAGAATGCGCTACCAATTCACCACGAATAGATTGGCTGACAACTTCGAGCAGGAGTTTGGAGAAGCTTTCCGCATCAAGCCTAGCATTGTTTACAACATCAAGAAATCTGTTCTTTTGCCGCAAGCATCCATGGAATTTTTTACCGGCCCAATGGACGGTCAGCAAGGATATCACCTCAACCGCATTCGTTGGAGTGTAGGTCTTGGATTTGATTGGGATGGGCCGCATTCATTAGAACTCGCCTATTTATACGACCAACGCATCAATAGTCCAGGATCACTAAACAGGGCCATTCTGAATTTTTCTTATGGCTATAGCATCACCAGTAAGAAGGCCAAAAAACCCGCGCCAAAACAGCGCAACGGTCGTTTTTTATAAATCAATCGGTGTAGGCATCTGCTGCCAAGCGCTCCAGCACTACTTCTAGATTTTCTTGTTTCTTTTTTTGACGAGACTCTATAGCTGTTGTGGTAAAATACTGGTGCTGCTTGAGAAAGTTCACCTGGATGGTGTCCCATTCTTTGCGCGACTTGATTTTGCCCATTTCGCTTAGCTCTTTTCTTAAGTTATCGGCAATTTGCTCGAAGTCTGAACGTCCCAAATAATCGAGGTCGGCATCGCAAATGATTTCTTGGAGTTTATTGATGGGTTTGTGCGGAATTTCTGTCGCGTGAATCAGCTCGACGATGGTTTTAACGTGCTGTTCAGTATAACCGTATTTCGGCAAGATTTCTTGAGCCATGCTGGCACCAATTGCTTCATTGTGGTCGTATTGATCAATGAAACCGGCATCGTGGAAAATGGCAGCGGTTTTGAGCAAGAAAAGTCCTTCGTCGGTAACGCCTTCTAGCAAGGCAATGCGCTCCACAGATTTAACGACATCTTTGGTGTGGTTGATCGAATGGTAATAAAGCGTTGGAGAGAGGTTTTTCTGAAGGATCCCCATAACGTGGTGCTCGGTCTTGTAGTACTTGATGGAGCTGTAGTGGTGTAATTTTTTGATCTCTTCAAAGCGAGAATTTGGAATGAGGCCTTCCCCATTGACCGAAAGTTCGGGCTTGATGCGCTGGACCACATACATATCCACTTTGGTGCGCGATTTTGTGAGGGCCTTTCCTTTGTAATCACATTCAAAATAAGGCTCAATTTGCTGAAAGGTATTGCCGGTAATGGTTACTTTTCCGGGCTCGCCGAGCATCTCCATGCGCTGCGCAAGGTTGACTGACGAACCCCAAACGTCGTAAGCCAAGCGGATATTTCCGATGATGCCGGCAATGACGGGGCCAGTATTGATCCCCAAGCGGATTTCCCAGTAGTCCTCGTGGTCAGCGATGGCTTCGTACTTGAGTTTATCCATGAACGCTTGAATTTGCAATGCGGCACAGCAGGCGTCTATCGGATTGGTCGAGTTCTCTACCGGTACCCCTCCTGCACACATGTAGGCATCTCCAATTGTCTTGATTTTCTCGAGGTTGTTGGACTGTATAATTTCGTCGAACTTACGAAACAAGATGTCGAGCTTAGAAACAATGCGACTCGGTGCCATGGATTCTGAAATACGCGTAAAGCCCACTACATCGGTAAACATAATGGAGACCTGCTTGAAAGCCTGAGCTTTTACTTTTCCATTGCGCTTGAGTTCAATCACAACCTGTGAGGGCAAGGTATTGAGTAGCCACTGTTCGGTGCGGTCTTTTTCGCGCTGCAAGAGCGCTTGCTGCTCCTCTACCTTGTTTTTCTCTTCTTCGAGCAGGCGTTTTTGCTCCTCAATTTTGGTCTTTTGTAGCCGGATTTCTTTGGTGCGCTCGGCAATTTTGACCTCGAGCCTTACTTGATTTCTACGAGACGTTTCTATGCGGCTGCGGATAAAAACAAAAATCAATAAAAACAAAAGTGTGGCTGCTAAAATAGACAGCCACCACGATTGAAAAATAAAGAGCCCTATGAACAAAACCTGATGCACGCGCCCTTAAAATTTATAAAACCAACTGGCCATCGGTAAAGGGAAAGACATGCCATCGGTAATCACACCCGCCAAACTGATTTGAAACGCCTTGCTTTCACTGCGCTGAAAACGCATGCCTGGCATGAGAACCAATACATTTTGACGCGTGGTGCCTGTAGCGATGGTTTCTTGATAATCATAGACCTCTACCTGACTTAACATGCCATTTGCGTCGTATTGTTCTGTCCTCGGCTGACCTCCTGTAACCGACTTGTAACTATTGTTTGCCATGATATACATGCAATCGTAAATAAAGCTGGCCTTTTTACCCACTTTTGCTTGCCCTGCAAGCCCAATGATTGGCGCTTTGTAGTTAGATTGATTGCTTGAATAAAAATAACCATCAATAGGGATTTCTGGATACATACCATTCGGGGCGGCGTAAACACCAGGCGTATAAATGGGTTGGCCAAAATTTGTGTTGGCCCTCCCAGGATTGAAATATCCGTAGCCCACTGATAAGGTTGCATTGTTGCGGCGATCTCCGTAGGTAATCATGCCCCAATGTAAGCCGCCAAAGCCTCTGCCTTGATTCAAGTAGCCAGACGAACCAATGAGCGTTCCCACACCGTAGTTGATTTTTGGATTGGCAGTACCGCGCGTGTATTTGAGTGCCAACGCAATTGGCGAGCCTATCCAGGTAGACATCACGCCGACCGAAAAGTCTTTATGAACCGCAAAATGTACTTCGGGGCCGTAAAGATTGAGCATGGCATAGTTTTCCCCTTTTTTGATCGGAAAACAGTTGGTTGTGAACTGATAACGCGTGGTAAAAACACCTGCAGTGCTCACCTCACCTTTAGCGATGTCCTCATTGTAGTTGATTGGGCGCATCGATTTGATATCGCTCTTGGGAATATAGATTTTACCTAAAGATTTGGTCTCGATCAGGACTTCACGGCCATCATCAGAAAGGATTTGACCCACGTATTCATTGCCGTCATTTTTGACAATTAAAAATTTGGTAGTATCTGAACTTGGTGCGCTTGTGTTGGGTACTTGCGCATGCAGTTGTAGGCTTCCAAGTAAGAAAAATAAGATGGGAAGAAGTGCTGAAAAACTTAGTTGTATTTTCATGGTATTCAAAATATAAATCAATTAGAGAGTAAATCTAGTTATAACGATACAAAGAGCCAAAAAGCGTGTCTAAAAATGCTATAACTTGAAAAACCAACTCGCCATAGGAAATGGAATAACTCTGTCCTCAGTAATAACAGCTCCAAACATCACCTGTATGGCTTTGTTAGCAGAACGTTCCATGCGTACACCCGGTAATAACATCAAAATATGGTGGCGACTTCCCGGCCCCTTATTCCAATAGGTTGCCTCGGGGATTATCACGCCTTCCGTTTGCAATGTAAAATAATTGAAATCATCGGTTGGATATTGAGAAAAGCCTAAGTAATGTGGAGAGCGGTCAATTGCATTTAAATACATGCAGTCAAATACAAATGTATTTTTCTTGTTCATTTTTACCATACCAGCTAAGCCAATAACTCCCGCTGCAAATATGCTCGGGCCTCCAGTAGTAATGAGCTCCTGAACTGGAATGCTAGGATACACGCCATTGATTAGCGGATAAGTACCGGGTACAAAAATAGTATCCGTAGTTGTTTCGCTATCCCCATCATTGACATGTCCGTAGCCCACAGATAGCGTGACGTTGTTGCGGCGGTCACCGTACGTCACCATACCCCAATAAAGTCCGCCGTAGCCTCTACCCCCGTTCAAATAGCCAGAAGAACCCAACAAAGCACCTACGCCATAATTGATTTTTGGATTGGCCGTACCCCGCGTATATTTCAAGGCAAGAATGACTGGCGAAGCACTCCATAAAGTCATGACCCCGACGGAAAAATCTTTATGGACAGCAAAATGTACTTCTGGGCCGTATAAATTGCACATGGCATAAGTTTCCCCTTTTTTAATCGGGAAACAATTGGTGGTGATCTGGTAGCGCGTCGTGAAAACGCCTCCGCTGTTGAATGCAGTAGCTTTCGGGTCGCTATTCGGTTCAAAAGGTTGCATGGACTTGATGGCAACGGTTGGTATTTGGATTTGGCCAAGCGATTGCGTCTGAAGCAATACCCCATTGCTATCTTGTGCGAGCAGCAAGCCGACATATTCGGTCCCGTCAGTAGTAACGACAAGGTATCTCGTCGTATCGGTTGCCGGTTCAACCTTGCTCGGTGTTTGCGCAAAAACGCCCTGACTTCCGAAGAAGCAGAGCGTCCATGCGAAACACAAACTAACGAAAAGATGTGCTTTCATATCGATCTAGTTTGATTGGAGAACTAATAATAACGCTGCGGACTAGTCGTTTTATTAATTGGTTGTTTGCTCTTTTGAACGTTAAAGCCCATATTGACGCCAATAAAACCGCCGCCCTTTTGCGAGCTGTAAAATAAATTGACAGGGATATTCAAAGAGCCTGCCTGAAAGGTGCGGCCAAAGGCAATCAAGAAAGAGGTTGCCAATTTTTTAGAGCCATCGCTGTCAAAATGTTCTGTAAATCCTTGATACGGTTCCAAAATGAGTTCTCCCGTATTTACATTTACTTTGCCTCCAGATGCAAGCCATTCGCTCTTGGTGTAATAGGCGCCATCTGGACCATATTCTGCGTCTGTGTCTAAGAAGCCGATAGATGTCGATTTGATGCCAAATCTTGGGCCAAATGCAAATTCCCAGTTGGCTTTGCCAAAGCGAAAACCGTTCAATAAAGATACCGATGGAATAAAGTTGCTTTGCTCTAGGCCAGAGATATTAAAGATGCCTTCAACCAATGCAGAAAAATTATCCGTACCTACGTACTGCCCTTCGATTTGGTAACCAATCATTGAGGTAAATGGTTGGATACCCAAACCACCATAAATTTCTGAGCGTGTTGCAAACTCAGCAACGTCGCCGGTCATGGCTGCAAAACCAATACGAGGGCCAGAGTTATTGATTTTACCTACGTTGTTGGAGGTAATCACTTCATTTTTGAAGGCCAAGCGATCTGCAATGACTTTGTCTACGGTGAGCCCATGCATTTCGGCCAAGACAATTTCTACCATGCGTTGGATTTCCAATTCTTGGTTGTCAAATTCGCGGACAGCCGACTTATAAAGACTTTGCGCTTTCACATCAATGATTTTAACAGTCACGACAATTTTATTGCCCAACCCGTCTATCGAGCCAGACATCACGTAATCTACTTTGAGTTCTTCACCCAATCTAGACAAGCAATTTTGGCCATAACAGCCCACTTTGTACTCCTCTTTCGCCTGGATGATTTCGTTCATGTCAAATTCATCGTAGACTTTGTACTTGTTGATTTTAATCAACTCTAAGCGCAGCATTTTTGCCACAGACTCTGCCTTGATGGTGAGTGCATTGACATTGGGGTTGGCCACAGCAATTGTGCTGCTCGGTTGGGCAAAATAACTTGCCATGCCACTAAAGAAAATGGCCACTAGTAATAAAACGGATTGTAAATTTTTTGTTTTCATAGCATACAATTTAATGCTACAAAGGTTAGCCTAAATCAGACCGCCGCAAAACTGAATAGCGGAGCTACCTCATTTTGAGTTGCGAAAAACGCAAGTTTCAAGAAAGAAAGTCGAGATCTGCTTCTATTTTTTTGCGAAACATGCCGATTGTTTTCTCAAAATCAGCAAAGAAGTTATTGCGCTCGCGCTCATTCACGACGCTAATGAGGCTGGAGTTGGCCAATTGCTTATCGATCACTTGCTTGGCGTCTTGCACATACTGCGCATCGGTTGTTTGCAAGTAATTCATGATATTGTGCGAGAGAAACAAGCCCTGTTTGTCTTTGCTTTCGTAATAAAAAGCGGAATCGGCATTGATGGTTTCGTTGAGGTACATCTCAAAACGGTTGCCCGTGGCCGGCGCTTGGGTTCCATAAATGAATTTTTTACCGTGGCCCGCTTGTTCGCGCAGGTGGGCAGAAAACATCAGGAGGCGATCGCACAAAAAGAGCGCATAGCTTGGGTCTTCGAACTGATTGGATTTGTAGTAATAATGGATCTGACGCAAGAAACCACGCATGAGTTCGGGATCAAAAATTTCTACAGAAGGAATGGTATTGTAAGATTGCAAGATGGACTTCCCGAGTTCAAAAGCGCGGTCGGAAGTTTTTTCGTGGCGGAATAAGACGTTTTTGTAATCTGGTATTTGCAAGTGTGTTTTGGCCCAAAAGAACAACTTAAAGCGCACCAATTGCGGAAAATTCAGCAACTGAAAAAAATGCGTGTTGTTGATGGTGAGCATGATTTTTGGGTCTTCTAAATGACGCAAGCGCTCAAAGGCTTCGAGAATGCCTTCTAGGTAAGATTCCAATGAAAAATCATACGCATTGAGCGGCGTGTACCTGAAAATTACATTGGTTTTTTGTTGTAAGATCAGGGAGTCAAAAGAGATGTCGAAGGTTTTGCACAACCTTTTGAGTTCGTCGATGGTGAGTGCCGTTTCGTTGCGCATGCGGCGGTACGCGGCATCCATACTGATGTGTAGTGTCTCGCTCAAGACATGACCCAAAGCGTCACCTGGCGGGAGCTTTGCTTTAATGAGCTGCAATAACTGATCTTGAACTGTTTCCATGGTTAAAACTTATAGAACCAACTGAGCATAGGCACCGGGAAAGAATAGTTGTTGGTGGTCGTTTCCGCAAGGGTGCTTTCTTCTCTTTTGCCAATAATACCTGCTAAAGTCACTTGAAAAGCTTTGTTTTCATCTTTTTGAAAACGCATGCCCGGCATAAAAACCATATTGGTGCTCTTGACCTCAATAAATGGATCATTGTATACCACCGAACTTGGCTGACCTGTATTTGGGTCGTAAAAATAGTC
>JBFYPV010000220.1:0-3943 GCA_041303085.1 Crocinitomicaceae bacterium | reverse complement strand
ATTTCCGGGAGGTCTAAGAATGCATACTGATCGGGGCGCTCTTTGGCGGGTTTGCTGCCAGCCATTGGCTCGTACTTGTAAAAAGCACCCATCTGATTGGCTTCTAGCAATTGATATACATGCGAACAACCGTTACAACAAAAGAGGTGGTTGTCGGCCTTGATGGGTCTAAAAGGGAGTGCATCCCCACAGTGGTAGCAAGCTTCGGTACTCAAATTGTGGTAGAAAAAAGTGGTTTATCGGGCGTTTGGCGCTGTAGGTCTAGGTCAAAAGCCATGCAGACATTGCGCACAAAAGCATAGCCTTTGGGTAGGATTTCCAAGCGAGCTGAATTGATGGTAAGGAGCCCGTCTTGTTGCAAGCCTTCTAATTTGGATATCATTTGACTGTAAAATCCTGTTTGATAAAGCGCAGGCCTCCACGCTGTCTCAAAATGACACATCAGGTCTAAAATATGACGCCTGATGACCAGTTCTTCTTCATTGAGCAGGTGTCCTCTGAATACAGCCAGTTCTCCCTTGGCAATTTGCGCCTGGTAGCCTTCTACACTTTTGTCATTTTGGGCAAAGGCGGTCCAGCTGTCCGAAATCGAAGACATGCCAAGACCGAGCATCAGATCAGTTTGCCTGTGCGTATAACCCATGAAATTGCGGTGCAAGGATTTACTTTTAAAAGCAAGCGCTAAAGCATCGGTGGGCAGCGCAAAATGATCCATGCCAATGGCGAGGTAGCCAGCAGCGAGTAGCTTTTCGTAGGCCATTTCGTAAAGTGCGCGTTTTTGGGCATCCTGAGGCAGGTGGGCTTCGTCGTAACCGCGTTGCCCTGTTCCTTTTACCCACGGAACATGCGCGTAGCTGTAGAGTGCAATGCGCTCGGGTAGAAGTCCAATTGTTTTTTCAATGGTGTCTGTAAAACCTTTTAAGTTTTGAAAAGGCAAGCCATAGACTAAATCGTGATTGACACTATAGCCTAAAGCCTTTGCTTGTTGGTGGGTGCGCTTGACCAAATCAAAACTTTGCACCCTGTGAATGGCTTGTTGTACCTGAGGGTCGTAGTCCTGGATGCCGAAAGAAACGCGTCTGTAACCCACCTCGTGCAAAGCCAGGAGGTGTTCTGCTGAGGTCGAGCCCGGGTGCGCTTCAAAACTGAGCTCACAGGTATTTGGGTCTATATGTTGCTGTCTAAAGATGCCTTTTGTGAGTCTGATTAAAGCTTCAGGCGCAAAGAATGTTGGCGTTCCGCCACCCAAATGCAATTCTTTGATGCTAGAATCTTTACTCAGATACGGTTGGTATAGATCCCACTCCTTGAGGACGCTATCGATATATGGCGTCTCCACTTGGTGGTTTTTGGTAATGCGCTTGTGGCAGCCGCAAAAGGTACACAGCGACTCACAAAAAGGTAAATGAATATAGATGCCCAACGATTTCGCTTCGGCTTTTTGTTTTTCAAGTACTTTGAGCCATTGACTTGGTTTTAAAGCTACATTTTTCCAAAATGGAACAGTAGGGTAGGAGGTGTATCTCGGCCCTGGCACATTGTATTTTTGAAGTAACTCCTTGTCATTCATGCTGCAAATTTCAGGGCTTTTTTTAATTCAAAAAATGACGTTGATCAGCTTTCTGAAATTGGCTTATTTTTCGTACATTTGAGAAGCAATACGACCCAATGCTCGAAAAATCGCATAAACACGTCACCTGTCAAACCTGTTCAGCCCGTCATAATTCTTTACTGAATCATTTTTGTACAGATGAGCTCGATCACCTCAATTCTCATCGCGCCTGCAACCACTACAAAAAGCACCAGGCCATTTTTCTAGAAGGCTCTTTTCCCCGAGGTGTGTATTGCATCAACCAAGGGATGGTCAAAATTTTCAAGCGCGGAGACGAAGGCAAAGAACAAATCATCCATATCGCCAAGACCGGAGAAATGGTTGGCTTTAGAGCGATGTTTACCGAAGAACCCTACAAAGTGGGCGCCGATGCATTAGAAGAATCGAATATTTGCTTTATTGGCAAAGAAGACTTCCTCAACCTCATGGATACCAACCCCGTTTTGCGCAACGGCATCATCAAAGAATTATCCAAAGAACTCGCTGATCGCGCCGACTTCATTACCAACATGGCTCAAAAATCTGTCCGGGAGCGCTTGGCCTTCACCATGCTGATCCTCCTCGACGTCTTTGACAACGAACCCATCAACTTAAGCCGCGAGGACCTCGCCAATTTTGTGGGCACCGCCACAGAAACGCTCATTCGCCTCATCAAAGATTTCAAAGAAGAAGGAATTGTAGAAGTGCAGACGCGCAAAATTCATGTCCTCGACCGCGAGCGCTTGCTTCAAATTGCAGGCAAATAATTAGCCGAGCACCAAGCACGCAAAATTCTCCAACAACACATGTCCAAAATTTCCGGATACCTCCGGATGAAACTGAACCCCATACATGGGTTTTTCTTTGTGTTTCATGGCTTCATTGATACACGCATCAGAACACGCCAGCAAATCAAAGCCATGAGGCACTGAAATGTGTTCGCAGTGGTCTTCTTGCATTTCAAAAACATCAGGTAGTCTTTCAAAGAGGCTGTCGTCCTTGATGAGCTCAATTTCTTGAAAACCGCGGTCTTCGCGCATTTTGGAAACGCGTGCGCCATGCAATAAGCCAATGATTTGATGCCCAAAACAAATGCCCAAAAGCGGTTTGTCATAGGTTTTGATCCAGGAAAGGTGCTGCAAATAAGGACTTGGGTCAATATCGGTCAAGAGGATAGGCGCTCCAGAGATCACCACGCCCTCAAATTGCGTTAGGTGCTCAGTTGTGAAGTCCATTAAGCCAAAGACCTGCACGTCAATATATTCTTCAAGCTGTTCGGCAATTTGCGGCGTTTTAGTGCTGCCGCAGTCGATGAGGGCAATCATGTTGTTTTCTTGTGAAAGACACAGCTGATGGCGCGGTGGTCGCTGCGGGTTTGTTTTTGAATCTGAAATTGTGACGCACTGAGCAATGGGCTGTAAAAAAGGTAGTCGATGCGCCCAGCTGGTAGTCTGCCTACATAGGTAGTGCCCAAGCCTTTGCCGCTTGCGCTAAAAGCATCGAGGAGCGCCAGTTGGAACTGGTTGTAGGTGTAAGACATTGGTGTGTCATTGAAATCGCCACAAACAATCACTGGATACGGTGAGGTTTTGAGGTGCTCTACCACTCTTCTGGCTTGGTCTGAGCGTTTTTCAAAGGCACTGCGCAATTTGCGGTAAATGGCAATGGCTCCTTTTTTACTCCCGTAGGCTTGCACTTCCTGACCCTCCATGTTGGGTTCGGCATGTAGGCGGATAGATTGCAAGTGCACGTTGTAGACCCGAAAGGTGTCCAAGCCTTTGACGATATCCGCAAAAATGCAATAATTAAAATCTTGAACGCCTTGTTGCTCGAACATGACGTCGCCACGTGCAATCATGGGGTATTTAGAAAACATAGCAATGCCGTAGTTTTCTCGGGTCCGGCGTTTGTGCGCACTGCGCTCGTGGTAATCGCGTGTTTTCATGATCAAATTGAGTGAGTCGATGACCTCAAAATCGGTGGGTTTGTCTTGTCTGTAGTATTCTTGAAGGCAAAGTAAGTCGGGTTCTTGACTTCTGATGAATTCAAAAATCTGATTTCTGGAGTCTAGTGCGTCGCTAAATGATGGATTGAATAAATCAAAAAGCCGTACGTTGTAGCTCAGTACTTTGAGGCCGCTTTCTTGCTTTAATTCGGAAGTACTGGTGCTTAAAGAGAAATTTCGAAAATGCAGCTTGCCGCCAATCAGGAGCACGACCAAGCAGTAAATTGCCCATCTGGATCGAAAAACAGCCCAAAGCACCAACCAAACAAGCGTCAAGACCAAGAAAATGGGATAAGTGAGCCCGAAAAAGGGCAGCGAAGGAATGGTAGAAGGATGAATATAGGGCG
>JBFYPV010000219.1:0-3245 GCA_041303085.1 Crocinitomicaceae bacterium | reverse complement strand
CGCACCTCGTGCACACGCAGCGGAAGCAGTTGCTTTTTGAAAAGCGCTCTTTTTTGAGCAAGCTCAGCTGAATCGGCACGCGCACTCACATACTTGAGAATGTTATCCATTTGGGCAGTTGCGGCCAAATAACCATCTTGAATGGCTTGTTGCACATCGGCGAAGTCAAAGGTGCCTACTTTGGTATTGGGTTCAATGATGATGCCTTCTGCACAAGGCATGGCGTAATTGGTTGGGGTGGTCATCATGCTGGTCAGTAAGCCCAAAAAATCGCGTTCAGAGACCGGCGCCAAATTTTTGGATACATTGCTGCCGATGATGAAGTCGGGCTGAAAATCATTGTACAGCACGTCTATTGGAAAGTTGTTGTAGAGCCCTCCGTCAAAATACAGCACGCCGTCTACCCTAATTGGATTGAGATAAAGCGGAAAGGTCATGGAGGCGCGCACCACCTGATTGAGCTTGCCGTTTGCAAAAGCCACACTTTTTTTGGTCTCTACGGCAGAAGCCACGCAGCGATACGGTACAAAAAGCTGATTGAAGTCGTCTTGTACGGAGACACTCGTGCGGCCAAAGATTTTGAGCATCTCGTAATCGAGGTACGTGGGGTCTACAAAAGCAAGCGGCAAAGATTTTTGAAGGATGCTGTCTTGAGAAACCGTAAAATTGAACATAGACGCGCTCGACGCATCTTGATAAAACAAAAACTGCTTTTCGGCCTCTTCTTGGCCTTTTACCATCAGTTGAAAAGACTCCGAGAGCACGTAGGCTTCAATTTCTGCAGGAGAATAACCACTGGCATACATGGCACCCACCAGCGCACCGGCAGAAGTACCTACAATATAATCGATTGGAATTTGATGTTCTTCGAGCGCTTTGAGCACGCCCACATGCGCTACACCCGAGGCTCCTCCACCACTCAAGACCACACCCACGCGCTGAAGCTGCTGTGCGAACAACTGCAACGTAAAAAAAAGGAAGGGCAAGAGGTATTTGGTCTTCGACAAATTCGTTCTTTTGTACAAAGTTAACGAATCCCAAAATAATGCATCCACAACCCAGCCCAAAAAGCCCCCTGATCACCATCACACTCAAAAGTTTTTTTGGCTTCGAGGCCATTCTTGCCGAAGAACTCAACGAACTTGGCTATCCTGAAGTCGAGCTGCTCAACAGAGCTGTTCAGATCAAAGGAACATGGGCCGATGTCTACAAACTCAACCTTTATTGCCGTTGTGCCATCTCTGTTTTAGTCGAAATAGACAAATTCTATATTCAAAGCGAAGAAGACCTCTACAAACGCGCACTCCGGATCAAATGGCATGAGCTCTTTGATGTCCAGAAAACATTTGCCATCAAAGGCGCTATCTTTTCCCCGATTTTTAACAACACACATTATCCGTTTTTGCTCATCAAAGACGCCATTGTCGATGTCTTCAAAGACAAAACCAATGAGCGCCCAAATATCGATGTCAAGAAACCGAGCGTCCTGCTAGACCTCTACATCAAAGACAAAGAAGTAACCCTTTCGGTGAACACGAGCGGCATTCCTTTGTTTCAGCGCGGCTACCGAACGGCGGTGGGCCCTGCGCCACTCAATGAAGTAGTAGCGGCCTGCCTGATCAGAATGTCGGGCTGGGACCGCAAACAAACATTTGTAGATCCTTTCTGTGGTTCAGGAACTTTACTTGTTGAAGCTGCGCTTTTGGCCAGTGGCATTCCAAGCAATATCGAAAGACAGCACTACGCCTTTAAAAACCTCAAAAACTACGATGCCAATTGCTGGGAAGAAATTTACCAAAACGCACCGCGCATTGTCAGAGAACTGCCTTGCCGCATCATCGGCGGAGACATCTCAGATGAAATGGTTTTGAAGGCGCGCAGGAACCTCCGCACTTTTTCTTTCGGTCGTTTTGTGGAAGTACACTCCGCTCCTTTTGACAAACTCAAAATTGAACCGCCAGTGTTTATCCTGACCAACCCACCCTACGACGAAAGGCTCTCTACAGACGTCGAAGAACTTTATGGCGCTTTCGGTACTTGGCTCAAGCACGAAATGACCGGCAGCAAAGCGTGTGTCATTAGCGGAACCGTCGAAGGCTTTCATGCGATCGGACTCAAGGCCTCGCAAAAACACCGTGTGTTCAACGGCGATATCGAATGTGAATTCAGGAAATACGAATTATTTCAAGGTAAAAAGGCGCTCAATTGAGCGCCTTTTTTATTTCTGTTTGTTGAGCTGAGCGCTTAACGCTGCTCAATTGGAACGTAGTTGCGATTGGTTTGACCAGTGTAAATCTGACGCGGACGCCCGATTGGTTCTTTGTTTTCAGTCATTTCTTTCCATTGGGCAATCCAGCCTGGAAGGCGACCAATAGCAAACATAACGGTAAACATTTCGGTTGGGATACCCAAAGCTTTGTAGATAATACCGGAGTAGAAATCTACGTTTGGATAGAGGTTGCGCGCTTTGAAGTATTCGTCTTCAAGGGCTACTTTCTCCAATTTTTTAGCAATTGCTAAAAGTGGGTCGTTGACGCCTAATTTTTCTAGGACGTCGTCGCAGGCTTTTTTGATGATGTTGGCACGCGGGTCAAAGTTTTTGTAGACGCGGTGTCCGAAGCCCATGAGGCGGAATGGATCTTCTTTGTCTTTTGCTTTGGCAACCCATTTGTCTACGTTACCGCCGTCGGCGTGAATGCGCTCGAGCATTTCGATCACTTCTTGGTTGGCTCCACCGTGTAGCGGACCCCAAAGTGCAGAAATCCCTGCAGAAACAGTAGAGTAAAGGTTGGCTTGCGAAGAACCGACGATGCGCACTGTAGAAGTAGAACAGTTTTGTTCGTGGTCTGCGTGCAAGATGAGGAGCTTATTGAGGGCGTCGATGACAACTGGATCTACGTGGTAGTCTTGGGTTGGCATCGAGAACATCATGTACATGAAGTTTTTGCAATAATCGAATTCATTGCGCGGGTACATGAACGGATGGCGGATCAGGTTTTTGTAAGACCACGCTGCTAAGGTTGGCAACTTGGCCAATAAGCGGTGGATGGTCAGGTTTTTGGCCTCAGGGCTGCGATTCGGGTCGAGCGATTCTGGATAAAAAGTGGCCAAGGAAGCCACCATAGAAGAAAGAACACCCATTGGATGCGCTTTAGACGGATACGCTTCGAAGAACTGTTTCATGTCTTCGTGGACAAGCGTGTGCTTGCAGATGCTATCTTGGAAAGAATCTAGTTCAGTCTGCG
>JBFYPV010000218.1:0-3781 GCA_041303085.1 Crocinitomicaceae bacterium | reverse complement strand
ACCTCTGGTTTGTTGTTTCCAGAATTTATTCCACTTTCTGCCTATGGTTTTGGCTTTCAAAATTTGGGTTGGTATTTTCCCATAAACGACCGCTATCAAACTTCGGTCTACGCCAATTTGTACAGCAGGGGTTCTTGGGGCTTGCGCAATGACCTCGATTACGCCAAGCGTTACGGCTACAGCGGCCGAATGTCTTTGGGTTTTCAGCAATTCAATAGTGGCTTTCCAACCAATATCAAGCGCAATAAAGTAACCGTAAGCTGGACCCACCGCAAGGCACCAAAATCCAATCCATTTTGGGATTTTTCTTCAAACGTCAATTTTATCTCCGACAACCAATCCAAAAATTCCTTAGACCCGATCAATCCGGAGTACTTTTCTAATTCCTTTAATTCCGATATCAATTTAGCGCGCAACTTTCCTGGCAAACCCGTCAATACAGGTTTAAAGTTATCCATGAGACAAAATTCACTTGCCAAAAATATTTCCTTCACGAGCCCTGTGCTGAACGTCAATGTAACGCGTGTTTTCCCCTTCAAAGATCTTTTTGAAACCGCGGACAAAAACTGGAAAAAAACCATTCAGCGCATTGGCATCACTTATAATTTAGAGGCCCAAAACCGCTCCCAATTTGCAGACTCCTTGCTCACCAACGGAGATTTCAATGCGATCAGTCAGCGCCTGATGAACGGCATTAGCCAAGGCATCAGCATCCAGACCAATACAGGATTGTTCAAGAACGCCGTGAAAATCAATCCGAGCCTCAATTATGGCAACAAGATCAATTTCCAGCAAATTGTGAAGTCTTACGATCCTATTGAAAACAAAACCCTCGTTGATACCGTCAGGCAAATGGCCTTGCGCCACGAGCTCAATTTCAATTTGACGGCCACCACCGTACTTTACGGCTATTATCGTTTTGTGGGGCCCAAACAAGCCAGGTTGCGCCACCTCATGACGCCAAACATTGGTTACCGCTACACGCCCGGTTGGAATCCGAACGTTACGGCCAATGTAGGCCCAAATCAAAGTAGCGTCACTTATTCGCCTTTTGAGCGCAGTATTTACTCAGTAGGTTCTGTCAGGGAAGCATCTTTGCTCACTTTTGGCATCAATAATACGGCTGAACTCAAGTTTAAATCGGAGCAAGATACCATAACAGGCTATAAAAAAGTACGGCTCATTGACCAGTTCTCCGTAACGGGCAACTACGACTTCACCAAAGACAGCATGAAACTCTCCGATCTAGCCCTCAACTTGCGCATCAGCCCGGCGAGCTGGATCAATTTTGTATCCAATGCGCAGTGGAGCCCTTATGCCTGGACGGCAACGGGTGCAAGTACGGGAACCTACGCCTGGCAAAATGCTCAGCAGTTGGGCCGCCTCACCACCACCAATCTCACCACCACGCTTGTATTAGCGCCTAAAAAAGATCGTAAAAAGTTACAAGACCACAGCGCACTCTTCAACGAACAAGACTGGAATGCCGATCTGAATTACTATGCTTTACACCCCGAACGCGCCATTTACTATGACATTCCCTGGAAGATGAATGTTTCACACGTGTACAGCATTCAGGCCAATCAAAAAATCAGTACAACAGACCCTGACGCTCGGTTGTTTGTACAGACGCTCGTTCTTGGCGGAGACCTCAGCTTTACCAAACGTTGGAATTTATCGGGCAATCTGAATATCAATTTGCAAGAAGGCAGGCTGACCAATGCGTATTTCTCTTTGAACCGCAACATGCACTGCTGGGCGCTTTCGTTCTATTATGTGCCAATTGGCGGCAATAAAAGCTTCTTGCTCACGATCCGCAACACCTCTAGTATCTTCCGTGACGCCAAAATTGAATTCAGGAAACCGCCGTCGTTTCTTTGATTTCTGACTGGATGCGGTCCTGAAAAACCTTGCCAATTTGATACGTGAATTGGGCCCCAAAAAAGACAATCTGAGCGGA
This sequence comes from Crocinitomicaceae bacterium, assembly GCA_041303085.1. GTDB lineage: Bacteria > Bacteroidota > Bacteroidia > Flavobacteriales_D > Crocinitomicaceae > UBA952. The sequence goes on along the minus strand of JBFYPV010000218.1, from coordinate 1,821 downwards.
GTAGTGGACCCATGCCAACATAATAAAAATCGAATTGGCCACGCCGAGTTTTCCCATGATGAAATAGTGCTGTAGGTAATAACCGATCACCCACTGACTGATATACAACAAAATAGCGGTCACAATTGCGCCATCGCGGGCTATGCGCCAACTCACTTTGGCGTTGTGCATGTATTTAAAGATGAGCGTGAAGATCAGCACATTGGAAAGCAGCGTCAAGAAAATTTGCAGCAATTGCAGCGAGAAATCAACAAAGCCGTTATTCCATTGGAGCCAGCTGGTGAGGACCGAAAAGATAAAAATTTGTAGAAAGTAAAAAAGGATGATCACCAAGGCAAAAACGGCCAAGAGTAATACGCCTACAAAGCGAAAGCCAATGATTTCCATGAAAAGATTGGATTCCTGTCTGCTTTTTTTACTGACATGAAAAAACTCATTCAAGCTTCTTTTCAGTGATATCATAAAGGCCGAACAAGTATAGAGCAACACACCGATACTGACGAGTTCCAAAAAGAAATTGGGCTTGTCAAAAGACATGCTGTCTACGAGCTGCAAGATAGACGCGGGGTCTTGGAGGCCAAGTTCGGATTTGAGCAAGGTGGTGATGATGTCGCGCATGTTTTGCTGCCCGATGATGCGCCCATAGATAGAGGTCGTGAGGTAAATGATCGGGATAAAAGCAAAAAGCGTGTAATAGGCCAAGGCTGCACCGTGGTGAAAAGCACCATCTTGGACATACGCTTTGAGCGCAGTCCAGAAGGCCTCTAGCGTGAGGCGCAGTTTGCCGTGTTTATTTTTTGCAGATTTCAATGGCTTTGATCTCGGTTAATTTTTCGAATGCATAGAGCAACAGGCGTTCGTTGTTGTTGTTGCTGCGCACGTAATTGTGATAAAGGCCTCCTACAAACATGGCTTTTTCAAATTGGACAGCAATTCCAGTATTGCTCAGTTTGTATTCGTCGGGTCTGAAATGAAGCAGTTCGGCGCCCATTTTAAGGGTGTTCAAGGGGCCAAAAAGCCTGGCGCGTTCTGGTGCTTTGTAGTGGTAATACACCGCTTCGGGCTTGAGTTTTTTGGACAATTTGCCATTTTGCAAGATGCAAATGTGGTCGCACAAGCCGAGTACATCTTGCCCTTCGTGCGACACCAAAATGATACCTGTATTTTCTTCGTCGCGGAGGTCCATGAGGTGGCTACTCAATTTCTGACGCAAATGCGCATCGAGATGGCCAAAAGGCTCGTCGAGCAGGAGGTAAGTGGGCTGATCGGCGATAGCACGGGCAATGGCCACACGCTGTTGTTCGCCACCCGAAATGAGATGTGCTTTGGTGAGGCCTATTTCTTTGAGTCCAAAAAGGCGCAATAGTTTTTGAACGCGCTTGTCCCTTTTTTCATAAGGCCAATGCAAAATAGCTTCGCGGATGTTTTCCTCTACGGTATGATACGGATCGAGCTTGAAATCTTGGTTCACAATAGCTAGCCCCTTAAAACCCGGCACCAATAAATGCCGCACGCGCGTTTGCATTTTGCCATCGATCGCAATTTGCCCGTCGTCGGGGTCTTGTAGCCCAGCACATATTTTGAGCAAAGAAGATTTTCCGGCCCCGCTTTTTCCAACGAGCCCAAGTATTTCGCCCCGCTTCACCTCCAAGTTCAAGGACTTCAGTACAGGTTTTTGGAAGGTGAGCTGAATACCTTTGAGTTCAATCATCGGATGAGCGCTTTAGGAAAGGCTTTGGAGGCAATAAAAATTCCGGGCACCGGATTGGCCATTGGCTCGTAGTCTTTGAGGAAAATACGGATGGTGTGGCCGTTGCTGTC
>JBFYPV010000217.1:0-9746 GCA_041303085.1 Crocinitomicaceae bacterium | reverse complement strand
GTTCCATTTTTTCGGCTTCCATAGAAGAAACCGCTTGTTCTTTTCTCAGGTTGGCAAAGCGTGCGTTGTCGTTTTTGAGCTGTGCAATATTGAGTTTCGCGTTTTCGATTTGCAGCGAAATAAGCTCGTCGTCTAGCTTGGCAATGACCTGCCCTTTGCTGACTTGATCGCCTTCTTTGACTAATAGATCGATGAGTTTGCCCGAACCTTCTGAAGCCACATTGTTTTGGTGCATGGCCTCAAAGACGCCTAAATAAGAAAAAGCGCTTTCAAAAGTATGCATTTGGGGTTGGTCTGTATCGACCAAAACCGCTGCTTCCATGTCGTGGATATAAATTTTCTTTTTGGCTTCTTTGGAGTTCGAAAGGAGTTTGAAAATGGTAAGGCCCAATAGAGCCAAAACCGCTAGAGAGATAAAAATGATGCGTTTCATGAGTTGTTATTTGATATTTCCGTTTGATTTTAAGTATTCGAGTTCAGCCTGGCGCAAAGCGACATAAGCTGCCACCACACCTGTTTGCGCTTGTTCTAGGCCTGTTTGCGCTTGCAAAAGATCGTTGGTTCCGATGAGCCCTTCTGTAAACTTGAGGTTGGCATGTTGGTGCACAGACTCAGCCAATTTCAATTGCTCTTTGGAGATCTCTAGCGCATTGGCCTTGACCTCAACCATTCTTTTGTTTTGGTCAATTTGCATCTGTAGCTGTTGCTGTGCAAGGTTCGTTTGGGTTTCGATTTGCTGCTGCTTGAGTGCGTTCATGGCAGCTCTGTTGTGCTTGTCTAGGCCGTCAAAAAGATTCCAGTCTACGCGCAAACCAATAAATGCGCCATCGATACCCGTTCTGAAATCGGTTTCTGGGTTCATGTTGACGTTGTACTGATAAATACCGTAAAGATTGACATTTGGCAAGTAACCCATCTTGATGCCTTTGGCTTCTTCTTGGGCCATGAGTTGCTGTTGCTCGAGGAGCTTGATGGCAAACAAATTGGCGGCATTTTGATCGACCAATAAAGATTTTTGCACCATTTCGTCGTTCTGAAGGGCCATTTTAGCTTTCGGATCGAGACCGACTAATATTTTAAGGAGGTCTTCTAACTGACTTTTAGTAGCCTGGAGATTGGCTTGGGTGTTTTCTAGATTGAGTCTGTTGATGCGGATTTTATCGGCCTCTGTTTGGACGATCATACCTTGTGCCACCATCAAATCCATGTTTTTGAGGATGCGGTTGGCATAAGAAATATTGCTGTCCACAAACTGAAGTTGCTGGTACATGCCTTGCAAGATAAAGTAGGTATTGGCCACCTGATGCTTCACTTCTTGAATGGTCATGTCTCTTTTGATCTTGACGATTTCGCTGTTGATGCGCAGTGCTGCCAAGCCGTAATTGACTTGAGAGTTGAACAAGATCTGGTTGAGTTGAACGGTGTTGCTCAAGACCCAAGGCACGCCAAATTTGACCTCAGCAAAGGTTCCGGCAGGGCCACCAAAAAACTGCGCAGGCACCACTTGACCCGGAATGATTGCATTGTATTTGTAATCGGCCACAAAATTCACCGACGGCAAGCGCGAGGAGAGATACGCAGCACGTTGGCTTTCGTTAATAGCGACATCTAATTTGGCGCTTCTGATTTGTGCATTAGCGGAGTCTGCCATGCGCAAGCAAGCTGCCAAATCTAATGTTTGGGCGTGAGCCGACAAGCCAAAAAATAGGCTCAGCAGTCCACCGGAGAACAGGGTTTTCATTTTCATGCTTTTGGGTTTGATATAAATAGATAATTGGTAATGAGTTCTTTGACAATTTCTTTGTGCTTTTTCAGGTCTTCGTCGAAATCTTCGGCTGTGATGCCATGAAATTGCATGGTCAGTTTTTTGGACATGAAAGGGTAATGCACATTAGACATCAGCAGAAGGGTCACATTTCTAATGCTGATATCCCTCACCTCGCCTTGCGCCTTGGCTTTTTCGAATTGTTCAAAAATGCCGGTATTGGCAATTGGCTCCAAAAAATGGCTGGGCATAGGGGCATCGGTTTTATTTTGATGCAAAGACTGCAAAATAAACATAGGGAGTTCGGGGTGCTCCAAAAAGAAAGAGAACTCTTTATCGATGAGTTGCTCGACTTTTTCTTTGAGCGTGAGATCCGAACTAAACACGGCAATCATGGACTGCAGAAAATCGCTCATGGCGCCTTCAAAAATGAGTTCGAAAAGCTTTTCTTTGGAGCGAAAGTAATAGTTGAGCAGCGCTACGTTGCTGCCGACTTCTTTGGCGATGTCGCGCACAGAACAGCCATCAAAACCTTTGGTCATGAAGACTTTCTTGGCTGCTGCCTTGATTTTTTCTTCCGTACTTTGATCTCTTTTCATGTGTGTAAATTGGCTAGCGCGCCGCAAAGTTAAACACTCTTTTTAAACAAATGTTTAAGAATCTTGGAAAAATTAAACAATTGTTTAAATTTTGGCAAATTCGAGGCGTTTTTGTTACTTTGAGAGATGAAGTTTGCCCTGATTCTCGCCCTCCTGCTCCCTACCCTGTCCTTCTCGCAACAAACCGCTTGGTTCACCGACGCCAAACTGGGCATTTTCATCCATTGGGGTATGTACGCTGCAGACGGCACATCAGAAAGCTGGGCTTTTCACAACAAAACGGTTCCATATGCCCAATACATGAGCCAAATGAACAGATTCACCGCCGAAAACTACAATCCAGCGGCGTGGGCCCAACTCATCAAAGAAAGCGGCGCCAAATATTGCGTCATCACGACCAAACACCACGACGGCCTTTCGCTCTACAACACCCAACTCAAAACCCCACAGGCGCCCAAACAAAAAAACTGGAATCCTAAATATCCGCTGAGCACCACCTACCAAACACCCGCCAAGCGCGACCTCATCACGCCATTGTTTGCCGAATTAGAGAAAGCAGGCCTCAAAAAGGGCGCGTACTATTCACTGCTAGACTGGACCTCTAACGATTACCCGGGTTTTTACAAAGACTCTAGTCGTTATCAAGTTAAAGATGAACCGCAGCGTTGGGCGAACTTTCTAGCTTTCATGCACGGGCAAATTGCAGAAATCAATACCCAATTGCAACCAGACCTTTTCTGGTTCGACGGCGATTGGGAACACTCCGAAACGGAATGGCAGGCCGCCAAAATTGATTCGATCATTCATCAGACCAATCCGAACGCCATCTTAAACGGCCGACTCAAATCTTACGGAGACTACGACACACCCGAACAAAACATGCCGGTGCTGCACCCAGACCGCAATACTTGGGAGCTCTGCCTCACCACCAATGACAACTGGGGTTACCGCCCCCAAGACCACAACTTCAAAAGTCATTTTGAACTGCTCAGCATCTTTACCGAATGTTTGGGCATGGGCGGCAACTTACTACTCGATATCGGCCCAAAAGCAGACGGCAGCATCCCGAGCGAACAAATCGCGATCCTCAAGGAATTTGGCCGCTGGACCCAAAAACACAGCGCGGCCATTTACGGCACCATTGCAGGCCTCCCCTACGGACACTACCACGGCAACTCTACACTCAGCAAGGATTCAACCATTTTGAATTTGTTTGTTCCGAGCCCCCAGGGTGTAAACCCTGACAAGTTGAACCTAATGATCCCCATTTACATCAAAGGTTTGAAAAGCCAACCTGTTTCCATTCAATTATTGGGCTCCGACGCACCCATTGACTACAACGAAGTCGGTAAAATTTCTTGGAGCAGCGTGCCGGGCACTTTATTTTTGGAAATCCCTATTTCGGCAATGGACCCTATGATCAGTGTGGTTCAAATTCAATTCAAGGAACCCATTCAACTCTACCGCGGCAAAGGCGGTTTTCATTAAAGCGGAATTGACCTCAGCTATGCGTACTTTTTTATTACTCACTTTCTTCTTTCCGTTGCTCGTTTTGGGGCAGCAGGAACTATTCAACAACAAAGCGCAATCAACTTTTGATTTTTACCTCAGAGAAACAGGGCAACAAAACAACCCTTATCAACTTCATTTTTTCTGGCCAGATTCCAGCGCTTTTCCGAATTGCAAAAATTGGGGTACCGACGGCTTTGGCGTGATCACCAATCAGCATTCCATTTTTGTTTTTGGCTATACCGACCAAGCACTCGAAAATGGTGTTTACGACCTCTTGCAGCGCAAATTTGGCTTTGAATATTATCAGGCAGAAGCGCTGCAAATTCCAAGTTCCCTGCCCAAGAAGTTTGCCTACGACAAATACGAATCCATCCCAGCTTTTAGCTATCGCGAAGTATTTTATGGCGAAACCCGTCGCAGTGGCTTTGCCGATTGGCACAAACTCACCAGCGGCGAATCTGTTGGCACCTTTGAAAACCACCCCGATTGGGGTTTATGGGTACATACCCTTCATCGCCTCTTGCCACCCGAGCAGTATTTTGAAACACATCCGGAATACTACGCCTTGCGCAATGGCGTGCGGCTCAAAGACCAAGTCTGCTTGAGTCATCCGGAGGTATTGGAAGTGGTTTGTAGCAATTTATCGAAAGAAATCGCAAAAAACCCGAAAGCCAAATATTGGTCAGTGAGTCAGATGGACAACTATAACTACTGTGAATGCAGCGCCTGCCACCACACCGATTCCTTAGAACATAGCCAAGCGGGCACCATGCTGCGTTTTGTCAATGAAGTCGCCAAGCGCTTCCCCGATCAGGTCATCTCTACACTTGCGTACCAGTACACGCGCTCCGCACCCGCGCTCACCAAACCTGAGCCCAACGTGAATATCATGCTCTGCACCATTGAAGAAAACCGGGCGAAAAGCTTGCGCGGCACCAGTTTTGAAAAAGACTTGCGCAATTGGGCTGCACTGACCCACAACATCCTGATCTGGGACTACGTCATCAACTTTTCGCATATGGTCATGCCCTTTCCCAATTGGCCCACACTACAAGAAAACCTCCTGATGTTCCAAGCTTATGGCGTACAAATGCTCTTTGAACAAGGCTACAATGCGCCCTCTTCAGAAATGCAGCCTTTACGCGCCTACCTGCTTTCCAAGTGGGCCTGGGACCCCACCCGCGATGCCACAAAACTCATTTTTGATTTCACCAACTATTTTTACGGACCCGCGGGGCCGATTGTCAGGGAGGTCATGGCTGCACAAATCAAAGATTTGCAAAACAGCAACAAAGCACTCACGCTATACGAACCACCAATTACCCACATCGGAGGTTATTTAGCCCCCGCCAATTTAAAATGGGCGCTCAATATGTATGAAAAAGCCAAAAATCTCGAAGGCATGAGTTCCGCGCAAATAACGCGCATCGAGATGGCCGAACAAAGCATTCGCTATGCGCTCATCGAAGTTGGCAAATCTCCGCTAGCGGGCCCCGATTGGTATTTCAATAACAACCAACTATTCTACAACCAACTCCTCACTGACTTCACCAAAATAGCACTCAAAAACGGCCCTAAGCTCCTGCACGAAATCAAACTTTCGCCCGCTGAGTACGAAACCAACACAATACAATTTTGGAAAGAAGCAAAAGTGCAACATTTAGCCAAAGGGCAGCAGCTCAAATACCACAACCTTCCAGCGGCGAGCTACAAAGATGGCCTTCAGTTGAACGATACAACTTCCTGGACCCAAACATCGTCTTTAAATGATGGCCTGCGCTCCACACTCGAATACCAACGAGGTTGGCAGGGCTGGCAAGGTCAAGACGCCCATCTGAGCATCAAACTAGCCAAACCTTACGTGATTGATTCCGTCCGGATCCATTACTTGGCCAACAACCAATCCTGGATCATGGGACCGAGTGAATTAAAGGTTATAGGCCAAACGATTAACGGCATTTCCTTTGCTTCATTTCAAGAAAATCCATTTGTCAATACCCAACAAAACAATGGCTCTTATCCTATAGTGGTAGCGAATTTCCCAACAGAACCTACTCAAACCTTGCAAATCATAGTGGGTAACCCAGGTGAACTTCCCAAATGGCGAGGTGTTGCAGGAAAGGGCTGGTTATTTATCGACGAAATTGAAGTTTATGGACATGACTAAAACAATGATCGCTTTCTTATTTGCGCTCTACCTTCCTTTTGTAAGCAGCGCTCAGCACCACGAGCAAACGTATTTTCCGCCGACAGACAGCTTAGTGCTTCAAAAACTGGAGACATGGCAAGACTACAAATTTGGCCTGCTCATGCACTGGGGCGCCTACAGCCAATGGGGCGTGGTAGAAAGCTGGAGCATTTGCCCAGAAGACGAAGACTGGTGCACGCGCCGCGGCCCGCACTCGGGGTCGTATTTCAACTACCTAGATGCCTACAACAACCTGCAAACCTCTTTCAACCCGACCCAATTTGAACCAGAGCGCTGGGCCAAAGCAGCCAAAAATGCCGGCATGAAATACATGGTATTCACCACCAAGCACCACGATGGTTTCTGCATGTTTGATTCTCAGTTCAGCCCCTACACTGCAGCCAACCCTGCCTGCCCCAACAGCGAAAGCCCCCACCCCGACCTCACCAAAAGTATTTTCAATGCCTTTAGGGCACAAGGACTCTGGATTGGCGCCTATTTCTCCAAACCAGACTGGCACCACCCCGACTACTGGGACCCCAAATTTCCGCCCTACGACCGCAACCCCAACTACGACCTCCAAAAGAAACCCGAAAAATGGGAAAGCTTCGTGCGCTTCACCCACAATCAAATCTTAGAACTCATGACCAACTACGGCAAGGTGGACATCCTTTGGCTAGACGGCGGCTGGGTGCAACCCTACACGGCCACATCTCCCAAATGGGGCTATAAACCCGTAGACCAAAACATCCGCATGGATGAACTCGCTGCCCAAGCACGCCAGCTCCAACCCGGCTTAATTGTCGTAGACCGCGCCGTCGAAGGCCCCAACCAAAACTACCTCACCCCAGAACAAAGCATCCCAGACAAACCCCTGCCCTATCCCTGGGAAACCTGCATGACCATGGCCAACAGCTGGAGCTACGTACCCGGCGATCAATACAAAAGCACCGCCACTTTACTCAAAAACCTCTGTCTAATTGTGTCGCGCGGGGGCAATTTCCTACTCAACATTGCCCCCGACCCACAAGGTCGCTGGGACAGCATCGCCTACCAACGCCTCGATGAAATCGGCGCCTGGATGCAAACCAACGGCCAAGCAATCTACAACTCCAAACCCGTCGAACCCTACCAAATCAACGACGGCGACAACGGCAGCTGGGTCTTCACAAAAGTGGACAAAAGCACTTATGCGATTTGGATACCGGGCAGCACCTCAACTGCTGCTGTAACGCTCGACCTCGCCGCAGCATTCCCTCTTGCCAAATTTTCTAAAGTGAAAGCCCTCAACCCAGGCAACACTTGCTCCATCAAAAAAGGCTATCTGCAAATAGGTCTCGGTACTAATCAACTCAACACCCCACAAGTTTTCAAGCTGCAATAAAGAAAGGGCCCAAAAACTTCGTACCTTTGTACAAACGTTCTTTGGGGTCGACATTGGATTTGACAGCGATAGCGGTAGTCAGGTGTCAGCATGCAGAGGCTTGTAGTGTTCCTCTTAAATCAAATGCTACGAACAATAAATGACAACACGTCATACGCACTTGCTGCTTAATTAACTGAATGTTAGTTGGCTTAATCCGGCTGAAGTATAGTAGGCCAGACAAGTACTTCTGATGAACGGCCACCCTTTCGGTTCATCGCTCAGAAGTTCATCCTATAGGGTTAGTGTTGCCAATGGTTTTACCGCAACATGAAGCTAAAAAACCTAAGTATACGCGTTGGGTGTTCTTGTCCGGCCGCATATCGAAAACCAACCAACGAACTAAGCATGTAGAAAGCTTGAAAACTCGTCGTTTGGACGAGGGTTCGAACCCCTCCGACTCCACAAGGTTAAAGCGTAATCACTTTTAGATAAAGAGATTACGCTTTTTTATTTTCGTTTAAAAAACAATTGTGGGTTTTATTAAAATCGAACAAAATCCCTACAAATACTTTGGACAATATGTGCAGGCAAATTCAATTCATTCGCTTGGTCGGTCCAATAGCTTATTGAAGCTTGAATTTCTTGAACTACTTTTTTCGCGTTTTTAATGGTATATGATTCGGCAATGGAGAGCACATCCGCCAACGTAATATCGATGCGTTTGCCATTTATTGACAAGGCTCTGCTGGTTCTCGTGTAGTTCAACAAAGGATTTAATGAATAAGTGATGTCATACGCCGGAGAAATATTCCATTTGTCCTGTTCCTCATTATAGATGAAGGAATGATTTTTCAAATGATCGTCCGAATTAAAAAAGACAACATTAAAAACCATGCGTTTAAATAGTTCTTCCATGTCTCGATGCGGGACTTTTAGAAACATTGCGAGTTCGAATAGATTCTCGTAGCTGGAATCCTTTGGACTTTGGTAATCCCAACCAGTTAATCCGGTTGCAGTCAAAACATGTTTCTTTTGACCATTTTGACGGTCGAAACGGAGCGTGGCAAAATGTTTTTGCTCAATCAATTTGGATGGCATCATGTTGATACCGATATGTTTCGCCGTTAGGTAGTAACAGTATTCAACGACTTCTCTGCTATATCCTAATTCATCATCTAAATGCAGTTTGATTAAATAGTGATTGTATTCGAAAGCGTGATTCAAATCACCGGGAATAATTTCACCTGAAGTTTTGTGTTCTGAAATAAGCATTTTAGGTCTTGCTCCACCTGCTGAAGAACCAATCTTGAAAACATTCAACAAGGCCTCGTGATTTAGCCTTGATTCATGCTGTTCATCTTTTGCTTGCAACACTTCTTTCAAAACAGCAATAATTTCGGTGAGGTCAATCGATGAGGATTGAGGCAGTTCCTTGCTTGGTCGATATTCCAGCGCCCCCATTCCACGAGCTGCGACATAAGCCAATTGCTCAATGACAGAAATTTGATTGAATTCCTTACTACCTGATTCCATCCACTTTTTGAAAATAATATTTCCAAATACATCGGGCAAAGAATCAGCAATCATGGGAGGAAGTCCTCGAAATGTTTCTGAATTAAATTGACTAAACACCTGAACTTGTGGCGTACGCTTTAAAATACCTGTTGACGGAAACAAGTTGTGAAAACGATTACTTTGAAGAAATTCAGGGTTGTATTGAAAAGATGATTTCTGTTGATTTTCATCAAATCCTAATCTCCCAATTTCTTGACCGAAGCAAAATACCGTTATGATGTCATTTTTTGCCATATCACTAATATAATGAAGTCATTTGTTCGTTTTCATTGCGTTTATCAATCAAAAATTGATTAAAACCGACCATCACATCAAAGTGCTTAAAAACCTTGAGTAAGGTATCAATGGTAAAGTTCTTACCTGATTCCAAATTCTGAATCGTAATTCTCGAAAGCTCGAGTTCTTCAGCCAAGTCTTGTTGCGAAAGCTTTTGCAGTTTGCGATAAGACTTCACCAACTGTCCAATTTCAGATTTAACGTCTTTTATTTTGAGATTCCCAGTAAACATATTGCATATTATAATATTCAAATGTATAATATTTTAACATATTTGCATAATATAATATACTTTATTTGAAGATTAATGATTGAAAAATGACTGCAAAGTGTTTAGTTGACAACATATCTACTTATTTATTAAATTGCTGCATTCAATCATTCGCAATTTAAAGGTCTATGAGTTTAGTCAATTCTTTCATCAATCAAATCGGTCGTGAATTGGGTCGTGACGCCTATCGTTCA
>JBFYPV010000216.1:0-2992 GCA_041303085.1 Crocinitomicaceae bacterium | reverse complement strand
AAGTCCTCGAGCGCTTGCTCTTGAGCGGGGCTTAGGTTGCCTTCGAGGGCATCAAAGAGCCATTGATCGATGTTTTCTAGTGTTGGTTTCATGAAGCCAATATAAATTGTCCGTTAGCGCGTTTTTTGACTTTGAGCCTCGCTCTAAAAAGGTATACTTTCACTTGGGCTTCGGTCAGGGTGAGCATAGATCCGATTTCTTGGTAAGTATAGCCTTCGAGGTCTCGGAGCAACAGAATGCTTTTTTGCAGAGCTGGCAAATCTTTGACCAACAATTCGATGAGTTGTTGGGTTTCAAAGTGCTTGTCTGAGCTATTGGTGCTGCTCCATCCGAGCGAGTCCAAATGCTGTTGTTTGACTTTGTTGCGTTTCACGTGATTGAGCATCAGGTGATTGGCACAAGTAAACAACCAAGCTTTTGCTTTGTCTGTTGTGACGCTTTTTCTGTTGATCCACAATTTTTCAAAACAGTCTTGTACGGTGTCTCGTGCTGGTTCGACATCTCGCAAGAAATGCAAACAAAACCTATACAGCGCGTCGCTGTGGAGGTCTACACTGGTATTGTAGTCAGAGCGGTTCAAAATTGTGTCCGGCAGTAGAACAATTTGTTGGTCGCAAAAGTTACACTAGGGTAACAATTACCTTAGAAAATTACAATTTTTTGTTCGGATAAAAAAAGAAGCTCCCTAGAAACCGAAGTTATCGAACCCTGTTTGGGTGAGTTCTTGGTATTTTTCTTCGTTGAATTCGTAAAGTAGGGATGGCTTGTGCGGCACCCCGCGTTGTTTTTCTCTGAGGCTAGTCAGGATGTCGAGCTTTTGGATTTTGCGTCTGAAGTTGCGTTTGTCTAGGGGTTTATCTAGGATAGATTCGTAGAGGCGGTGTAACTGACTCAAGGTGAATTTTTCAGGCAAAAGATTGAAGCCAATAGGCTGAATTTTGATTTTTTGCTTGAGTTTTTCTTTGGCCGCTTGTAAAATCTCGAAGTGGTCAAAGGCGAGTTCTTTGATTTCACTGACCGGCACCCAATCTGCGTTTTTGGCAAAAGAGGAGGCTTGTGGTTTGTAATCGGACATCGGGACCAACGTGAAATAAGCTACGGTGATCACGCGCGCTTCTGGTTCGGCGCGGATACTCTTGAGCCATTCGCGGTCAGACTCTTTGTGGATGCGGTCGGGGTCGCCGAAGGCACCAACTTGCTCTAGATAAATATTGTTGAGGCCAGTGAGTTCGTCCAAAACGCGGTTGGCGGCCATATCGAGGTTTTCGTTGTCGTAGATGAGGTTGCCGGGTAGGGCCATGCGCGGGCCAAATGCCGATGAAATCTCGCCGCGATCGATGAGCAGCACGGTAAGTTGTTCGAGGTCAAAGCCGAAAATGACGCAGTCTACGGATACGTTTGGATTGAGTTCTGAATTGATTTTTTTAGGATTGTGCTGCACGTATGAAGTATTATCTATATATTTGGATAGTGTAAAATTGACACAAAGCTATCATTCACTCTATAACAAACTATGTATTTCATTATTGAAAGTGGTTCTACCAAAAGCGACTGGGTATTAGTAGACAACAAAAATAACCAAAGTTTTTTTTCAACAATGGGCTTCAATCCATATTTTCATTCAGCTGACATCATCGAGGCTGAGCTGAAGAAAAACACAGATATCATGCAATTGGCTGCTGGCGTTAAAGGTATTTACTTTTATGGCGCTGGTTGTTCAAGTCCTGAACTCAATCAAATTGTAGAAGAAGGTCTGCGCCGCATCTTCCCAAATGCGTCTATTTTAGTTGAGCACGACCTATTGGCCTGCGCTTATGCAACCTATACTGGTAAGCCAGGTATTTCTTGCATTATTGGTACAGGAAGTAATTCTTGTCATTTTGACGGTGTGCACTTATCGGAAGAAGTTCCCGCTTTGGGCTATGTGCTCGGAGACGAAGGCAGTGGTAGCTATTTTGGCAAGCAATTGCTCTCTTCTTTTTTATATCATCACTTACCTGCAGAAATTGAAGCAGACTTCATTGCTACTTATCAACTAGACAAAGACCTCATCGTGGACCGCGTATACCGCGAGCCAAACGCCAACGTCTTTATCGCTTCATTCATGCCTTTTATTGCCAAGCACAAAGCGCATCCTTTCTTTTCAGAAATGGTTTTCAATGGCTTCAAGCAATTCATGAAGGTGCATGTTTGTTGTTACGACGACTACCAAAACACCGAAGTACATTTTGTGGGCTCGCTTTCCAAAATTTTTGAAAAAGAATTGTTTCAAGCAGCAGCTGAGCTCCATATTCAAATAGCCTCCATTATTCAAAAGCCTGTTGAGGGCTTGGTGGCCTACCATTTGAAGTACATTCTTAAAACCGAAACTGTTTAAGTCATGAAAAAAATCACGCTATCTATCCTTTTTGGATTTTTCTCGCTTGTTGCCTTTGCACAACTCAAAACTCCTGAGTGGGTGCCAAATGCCACCATTTATGAAGTCAATATCCGTCAATTTACCCCAGAGGGTACTTTTGGTGCGTTTGAAAAGCACTTGCCGCGCCTCAAAGCGATGGGCGTAGACATTCTATGGTTCATGCCTATTCACCCAATCGGTGAGCTCAACAGAAAAGGAAGTTTGGGTAGCTACTACGCGGTGCGCGACTACCGCGGCATCAATCCGGAGTTCGGAACCCACGAAGATTTTGCTCATTTAGTTGAAGCAGCGCACAACCTTGGCATGAAAGTCATCATCGACTGGGTGGCCAACCATACTTCCCCAGATGCGCTTTGGATAGAAGAAGGCAAATTAGATTGGTATACCTTAGATTCTCTCGGTAAAGTGCAACCAACAATTGGCACAGATTGGTGGGATGTCGCAGATTTGAACTACGACAACCCAGCAATGCGCAAAGAAATGATTGCTTGCATGGAATACTGGGTCCGCGATTTCAATATCGATGGCTACCGCTGCGACGTCGCAGGATGGGTGCCTATGGACTTCTGGAAC
>JBFYPV010000215.1:0-17075 GCA_041303085.1 Crocinitomicaceae bacterium | reverse complement strand
ACCAAACCGGTAACATGAACAAAATACTCTTTGTTCGTGTCTTCTTCAACAATAAATCCAAAACCCTTGGTTTCGTTGAAAAATTTTACATGTCCTTTACTCATTCTAATAATATTAATTTTGGTAAAGGTAGTGACCTATTTGAGTTTTCCACTATTTTTCTCAAATAAATGCACTAAAATGTTGATTTAAGCTCCAAGCTTCGGCTTTTTGATCGAACCAAACCTTGATCTGAGGCCAAATAGCAGCAAAGAGCGCGGAGTCTCGGTAGTTGTTTAAATCTTGTTCGGAATCCCAGATAGAATAGGTAAAAACAAGGCAAGGATCGGTTTGATCCTGCAATAATTGCATGCCTCTGCAGCCAGGAAACTGTGCAACTTGCCATTTGACCGTCTCAAAATGGGCTAAAAATTGATCGAGGTGTGCTGCGTCAAAATGTAATTTTACAACTCTGGTGAGCATCAGAACAAGGATTGAATGTTTTCTTTGGAACCTTGAGGCGTGAATTCGATGTGCACCGGATCGCCAATGCGCATGCCAAATAATTTGCTCGCACCGCCAAAGCCATCGTTGGCACCTCTATTGATGGCAATTTCTAAACGGCCAGCACTATTGAACAGCGCGACGCGTTCTCCTTGAGACACCGCATTGTAGGTGGCTGAAATCTCATCGATGAAATATTCTTTTTTCTGGTACTTGATGATAAAGGGCACTTCGTTGCCGTAGCGTTCAAAATCTGTTTTGGTGATATTGGTAACGAGGTTGCCAAAGCTATCGATGTGTATCACCACGCCGCGAATGAGGAGTGGGTCAAGGATGGGTTTTTGGTTGAAGGCTCTGCGGTAGCCAGTTGCTGGAGTGGCAAAGCTAGATAGCGCTTCTTTGTTGACGATGCGTTGTGCGAGGTCAATAAAGCAGTTTTTGGTCGTGAAGCGCCAGGCCTCGGGCTGGTCTTGAATGGCGGTGTAGTGGTAAAATTCGTCTGGCAAATCTTCTTCGAGAAAGCTACCAAAGAAACCGTTGTCGTTGCAAATGAAATATTGTCCTTTGAATTTTAAGATGCCAGGGTAGCGCTCTTTTTGCGCTTCAAATAAGGGCTCGCTGTCTACGCCAATGATGTGAATGGTGCCCTCGGTAAATTCTTGAAAGCAGCAGCGCAACTGAAAAGCAGCTTCGCTAATGTTAAAAGGCTTAATGCCATGACTGATGTCGATCACATGCGCGGTAGGGAACGCTTTGAGAAGCCTTCCTTTGATAGCTGCGACGTAGTAGTCGTGATAGCCGTTGTCTGTAGTGAGCGTAATGATTTGCATGGCAGAGAAGGCGACTTTGTGCTCAGAAATTCATAATTTTACCAAAAGTAATCGAAATCGTTAGAAACCCTTCAAAAAACACCCAAATAAATTGAGTTCAGGTCAACGTCAGATCAGCATTGAAGGCCTTAATCCGGCCGAAATCTACGGAATCAACAATGCAAACCTCAAACATATCAAGAGTTTCTTTCCAAAGCTCCAAGTCATCGCACGCGGTAACGCGCTCAGTTTGGCTGGCGACGACGAAGTCATGGATGAATTCGAGCGCAAATTCGCGCTTATAGTCCAGCACTATCAAACCTTCAACACCCTCACTGAAAACAACATAGACAACCTCATGTTGCAAGACGGTGCCAAAATGCTATCCCAAGACGACGGCTCCGAAACGCTTGTGCACGGCAATGGCGGTGTCAAAATCAAGGCGCGTACGGTCAATCAAAAGAAATTGGTGCAAGCTGTTCTGGAGTCCGATATGGTCTTTGCAGTTGGCCCAGCTGGTACCGGTAAAACCTACACTGCTGTCGCCATGGCGGTCAGGGCACTCAAAGCCAAAGAGGTCAAGCGCATTATCCTGACGCGCCCGGCAGTTGAAGCTGGTGAAAACCTCGGTTTCTTGCCCGGCGACCTCAAAGAAAAACTAGATCCTTACCTCATGCCGCTTTACGACGCCCTCCGCGACATGATCCCTGCCGAAAAACTCGCCGACATGATCGAATTCGGCGTCATCGAAATTGCACCGCTCGCTTTCATGCGCGGCCGCACCCTCGACAAAGCGTTTGTGATCCTCGACGAAGCCCAAAATACCACCCAAATGCAAATGAAGATGTTCCTGACCCGCATGGGCATGACCGCAAAATTTGTCATTACCGGCGATATGTCTCAGGTCGATTTACCTTCGCGTCAGCGCTCGGGCTTGTCTTATGCACTCGACGTGCTCCACGACATCAACGAAATCAAAATTGTACGCTTGGGGCAGTCCGACGTCATTCGCCACCGCTTGGTCAAGCAAATCATCGAGGCTTTTGATGTGGCTGAGCACCAAGAAAAGCTAGCGAAGCAGGCCAAAATTGACGCCCAAGAAAATAACAAACAACAGAAATAATAAATACAAATCATTTTATGCAAGCTCTTACCAGTAATTCATTTCAATTTAAAGGTCAAACCAAAGTATACAACGGCAAGGTCAGAGATGTCTACACGCTAGAGAACGATTTACTTGTTATGGTTGCCTCCGATCGAATTTCTGCATTTGACCACATTCTCCCCAAAGGAATTCCTTACAAAGGGCAGGTGCTCAATCAAGTTGCAACCATGTTTTTGGAAGCTACTAAAGACATCGTGCCCAACTGGTTGGTCGCTACACCAGACCCAGCAGTGGCCATTGGTCTAGCTTGTGAACCCATCCGCATCGAAATGGTGATCCGCGGTTATTTGGCAGGCCACGCAGCCCGCGAATACAAAGCGGGTAAACGCATGCTCTGTGGTGTGGCGCTACCCGAAGGCCTCATCGAAAACGACCGCTTGCCGGCACCCATCATTACCCCGGCCACTAAAGCAGAAGAGGGCCACGACGAAGACATTTCGAGAGAAGACATTTTAGCGAGAGGTTTGGTGGACCCAGCCATCTATGCACAAATGGAACAATACACCCATGCCTTGTTTCAAAGAGGAACCGAAATGGCCGCAGCGCGCGGGCTTATTTTGGTCGATACCAAATACGAATTTGGCCTGCACAACGGCGTCGTTACGCTTATCGACGAAATCCATACCCCAGATTCTTCGCGCTACTTTTACGCCGATGGCTATGAAGTGCGCCAGGCCAATGGCGAAGCGCAAAAGCAACTTTCCAAGGAGTTTGTACGTCAGTGGCTCATTGAAAACGGCTTCCAAGGCCTAGAAGGCCAAGCCATGCCATTCATGCCAGACGACTTCGTTCAAGTCATTTCTGAGCGCTACATCGAACTTTACGAACGCATCACCGGCCTTCAATTCGAAAAGGCAGACACCCAAAACATTGTTGCCCGCATTGAAAACAACGTCAATGCTTACCTACAAAATCGTTAATACATGTCCGTACACGCCTCTTCACCCAAAAAAATCACCACCCATACGCTTCAAGAAATGAAGCAAAATGGCCAAAAAATCTCCATGCTCACCGCCTACGACTACTCCATGGCGCGCATTGTCGATGAAGCCGCTATCGACGTCATTCTCGTCGGTGACTCCGCTTCAAACGTGATGGCTGGTCATGAAACCACGCTGCCCATTACCCTAGACCAAATGATCTACCATGCCTCTAGTGTGGTGCGCGCCGTACAGCGCTCGTTGGTTGTCGTGGACATGCCTTTTGGCTCTTACCAAGGCAACTCCAAAGAAGCGCTTTCAAGTGCCATCAAAATCATGAAAGAATCCGGCGGCCATGCCGTCAAAATGGAAGGTGGCCAAGAAATCTTAGATTCCATTCGCCGCATCCTCACCGCTGGTATTCCCGTCATGGGGCACCTCGGCCTGACGCCGCAATCCATTTATAAATTTGGTACTTATGTGGTGCGCGCCAAAGAAGAGGAAGAAGCTGCAAGGCTCATTGCCGACGCCAAAGCGCTTGAAGAAGTCGGTTGTTTTGCCATCGTACTCGAAAAAATCCCTGCCGAACTCGCTACGCGTGTGGCACAAATGGTGCAAATACCGGTCATCGGAATTGGCGCAGGCGCAGGCGTAGATGGCCAAGTGTTGGTGATCCACGATATGCTCGGCATCAACAACGAATTCAATCCGCGTTTCTTGCGCAAATACAATAACTTGCACGCACACATGTTGCAAGCCTTCCAAGATTATAAAGCAGATGTACAATCCGGAGATTTTCCGAATGCATCCGAACAATATTAACTGATGCGCTCGCTATGGCTGTTGTTGCTTCTTGTGGTATGGGCTTGTGAGTCCGATCCGCAACCACAACGTCCAAAACAAGCTAAAAATCTCTGTAAATACAGCGAGCTACTGACCATCACTCCGGCCAAGAACGGCTTTTTAATTCAAATTCAAAATCCAGAACAGCCTAAAGAAAAGTTTGTATTTCAGCTCGAGCAACCATTCAAGCGCATTGCCGTATTGAGTGCAACACACGTCGGGATGCTCTCAGCCCTTGAGCAACAACACCGCTTGTGCGCCATTCCAGATAAACGCTATTTACACGACCCACTGATCAAGAGGGCAGTGGCGCAAGGAAAGGTCGCCGATCTAAAAAGCGCGCAACAACTCTCCATCAAAAAACTCCTCGCACGGCACACCCAAGCATTGGTTTTTAGCGGCTTCGGACCCGAACAAACGCAAATCAAACGGCTCAGGTCAATAGGCCTCACTTGCATACCAAACTACGAGTGGCGAGAAACGCATCCATTGGCAAGAGCGGAATGGGTCTTGCTTTTTGGTGCCTTGACAGGTCAGTTTGAAAAAGCGCAGCAGTATTTCAAGCAGGTTTGTCAAAATTATAAGCGCATTCGAACACAACCAAACTTATGTAATTCCAACCCTTTTGTGATCAGTGGGTATGTCTACGGAGACCAATGGGTGGCCCCAGCTGCCAACAGCTTTGAAGCCAGATTATATGCCGATGTAGATTTTGCATATTATTTCAATAAAAGAGCAGGAACAGGTAGTTGTTTCAGCAGTATTCAAAGTGTGCTTGCAAAAAGTGCTGGTGTGGTTGTTTGGTTGAATCCTGGGCAGCCAACGAGAGCCGCACTCCTGCAACAATACCCGAAATACAAATATTTTCCTTTCTTCAAAAAGCGCATCTTTTGCTATACCCACAACACCAACTTTTATTGGGAGTGTGCAGCAGTACATCCAGATTGGGTCCTTTCTGATTTGTCGCAAATCCGCAACGGAAATGTCAAAAAACTGCATTTTTACAAAGAATTGCGCCCATGAATCGAAAAGGACTCTTGCTATTCTTACTAGCCTTGGTTTTGTTACTGAGTTGCTTTTTGCATATACAATTCACCGAAGTGAGTAGCGCAAGTGCTGGGCAGGCCGATGTTTTGTGGTGGGAATTCCGCTTTCCGCGTCTCATCAGTGCCCTAGTTGCTGGTGCGGGGCTCTCTTTAAGTGGTTTGTTGATGCAGAATTTATTTCGCAACCCAATGGCGGGGCCTTATGTGCTCGGAATCAATTCTGGTGCAAGCTTAACCACGGCCTTACTCATGTTGGGTGGTTTTCCTTTGATGCTTAATAATTTCGGTTTGGTGGGCAGTTCTTTATTGGGTGCTTTTTTGGCAGCTGCGTTCATGTTTTTTGTGTCGTGGCGCGTGCAACAGACTACAGGCCTGTTATTAGTGGGCCTGATGTTCGCAAGTTTTACAGGCTCCATCGAATCTGTGCTGCAAAGTTGGGCTTCACCAGAACAAGTCAAGCAGTTTTTCTTGTGGAATATGGGTTCGCTACAGCAATTAAGTGCCGCGCAAGTACCGTGGTTACTGACCTTATTCACCGTTGCTGTGCTCTGGAGTTTGTTGTTGATCAGGTCCCTGAACGCTTTTGTACTCGGCCAAGATCAAGCGTTTCAGCTAGGCGTGCGCACGCAGCGTGTCAGGTTTTCAATGTTGGCAATCACCGCGCTTTTGGCCGGAAGCATCACTGCCTATTGTGGTCCAATCGCATTTGTAGGTTTGGCCATTCCAAATCTCGGCCGACAATTGCTGCGTACTCAAGACCACTTTCTGCTGATTTTATTTTGCCTCTTATTTGGAGCGCTCTTTCTTTTGGGTTGTGATATTTTGTCAGTTTATCTGGAACCTTACTTCAGTTTACCCATCAATGTACTGACCTCCTTGATCGGTGCGCCATACATTGCTTATCTTGTTTTACGCCGCTCATGATCAGCTTTCAACATACCGTTATTGGTTATCAGCGCCCCTTGATTGCGATAGAAAACCTCATGCTGCACGCAGGAAAAGTTTATGCGCTTTTGGGTTTAAACGGATCTGGAAAGTCAACGCTGCTCAAAACATTAGCCGCACAAACCCCGCCTCTTGATGGTGCCCTTACACTGAACCATTTTCCTATTAACCAACTTGCGAAAGATAGCAACCTGCGTGCGCAGCAAATTGCTTTTGTCTCGAGTCGTTTTGATGGCATTGAACACCTCTCTGTTGTGGAATATGTAGCACTAGGTAGAATTCCGTACCTCTCCGTTTTTGGAAAAGTGACTGCTGAAGACCAGCAAATAGTCAGTGAAACATTAAAGGATCTAGGTTTGACGCATTTGACGCAAAAACGAACCAAAGAATTGAGTGACGGCGAAAAACAGCTCGTGAGTTTGGCGCGCGCTTTTGTGCAAGATACACCTGTGCTCTTGCTCGATGAGCCATCTAGCTTTTTGGATTTCTTGAACCGAGAAAACTTGTTGTTGGCACTCTTGAAATGGGTGAGCCAGGGGCAAAGATGCGTCTTGCTCTCTAGCCACGATATAGATTTATGCCTCGAGCATAACTTGCCTTTACTGGCGCTCGCTGGAGGTCAAATTCAAGAATTGATTGGTCAGGATAAAAAAGAAGTAGTCAGTGTTTTGCTGAAAGGTACAGCGCACTAAACCGTCATGATGTCTTTTTCCTTGAGTTCTACCAACTCATCTACTTTTTTGATGAAGCTGTTGGTGATTTTTTGAACCTCTTCTTCACCGACTTTCACTAAATCTTCAGATAAGCCTTCGCTTTTAAGGTCTTTGATCATGTCAATAGCGTCTTTGCGGTTGTTGCGGACACCAATTTTGGCATTTTCTGCCTCGGTTTTGGCGCGCTTCACGAGGTCGCGACGGCGTTCTTCTGTGAGTGGTGGAACAGTAATGATGAGTTGCTCACCGTTGTTTTGTGGGTTGAGTCCGAGATTGGCATTGATGATGCCTTTGGCGATGTCGTTGAGCAAGGGTTTTTCCCAGGGCTGCACAATGATCGTGCGCGCGTCTGTGGTATTGACGTTTGCTACCTGATGCAGGGGCGTCATGGAGCCGTAATACTCAATCATTACGCTATTGAGCATCGCAGGACTTGCTTTTCCTGCACGGATTTTAATCAGTTCGTTTTCGAGGTGAATCAAGGATTTTTGATTGGCTTCCTTGAATTCGTCGTAGATCATTGTAAGTTCTTCTGTCATGATGCGCTAACTAAAGTTCCGACAGGCGCTCCTTCCATTAACTTGCGTAAATTGCCGGGAGTATCCATGTCAAATACGATGATGGGTAAATTATTTTCTTTGCAAAGGGTAAATGCGGTCATGTCCATGACATTGAGCCCTCTTGCATATACTTCGTCAAATGAGATTTGGTCAAATTTGGTGGCGCTGCTGTCCTTGAGTGGATCTGCAGTGTAAATGCCATCTACGCGGGTACCTTTGAGGATCACCTCCGCATTGATTTCAATGGCGCGCAAAGAAGCTGCTGAATCCGTTGTAAAGAATGGATTGCCAGTTCCGGCTCCAAAAATGACAACTCTGCCTTTTTCAAGGTGACGCATGGCGCGTCTGCGCACAAATGGTTCTGCAATTTCTTTCATTTCGATGGCAGACTGCAAGCGGGTGGTAACACCCACAGTTTCTAAGGCTGATTGCAGTGCCATAGAATTGATCATGGTGGCGAGCATGCCCATGTAATCGCCATGGGTGCGGTCCATGCCGCCTTGCTCGGCCTGAACGCCTCTAAAAATATTTCCGCCGCCAATGACAATTGCGATTTCAACACCAGCTTCGTTCAGTTCTTTGATTTGCTGCGCGTAGGCACTAATGCGCGCGTTGTCAATACCGAATTGTTTGTCTCCCATCAGAGACTCACCTGAAAGTTTGAGTAGAATGCGTTTGTATTTCATATGCAGGACAAATATACTATGATTCGTGTTTATATCAGATTGGGGTAAAAAAAAAGCTACCGATTTCGATAGCTTTTTTAAAATATGAGTTGTTTCTTAGCTCAATGAGAAGCGTTTGAATTCTGAAACAGTAAGGCCTTTAGCCGTGCTGTTCAAGAATTGCTCTACCGTGAGTTTGTTGTCGCGGACAAAAGCTTGGCTAAGTAGGGTGTTCTCTTGGAAGAATTTGTTCAAGCGACCCAAAGCGATTTTCTCAGCCATGTCAGCTGGTTTACCTTCTTGGATAGCCAATTCTTTACCAATTTCGATTTCGCGTTCGATTGTACGCTCGTCTACGCCGTTTTTGTCGATAGCGATTGGTGCCATTGCTGCAATTTGCATAGCTACTTGACGACCAGCCTCAGCAACTTCTTCACCGGCAACTGTTAAGCCAACAAGTGTAGCTAATTGGTTTCCTGGGTGGTTGTAGGCAACTACGTTTTCACCGCGAACTACTGCAAAAGCAGATAAATCTAGTTTTTCGCCGATTACACCAACTTGCTCTGTGATTTTTTCTTCGACAGATAGTCTGTCGTCGTAAGCCAAAGTTTTGAGTTCTTCAGCGGTCTCAGGCAATTTGTTGAGTGCAAGATCAACTAAAGATTGTACAAAAGCTACATAACCATCGTTTTTAGCAACGAAGTCAGTTTCGCAGTTGAGGGCAAGGATCACACCAGCTTTGCCATCGGCAGAAGCTTGAGCCATGATCAGACCTTCTTTAGCGTCGTTACCACCGCGCTTAGCAGCGATTTTTTGACCTTTCTTACGAAGAATGTCGATGGCTGTTTCGAAATCGCCGTTGGCTTCTACCAATGCGTTTTTACAATCCATCATACCAGCACCTGTCTGTTGGCGCAATTTGTTTACATCTGCAGCTGTGATAGCCATTTTATGAGAGTTTATTGGTGAATTATTCTGCGCTTTCAGTAGCGTCTGCTGCAACTTCTGCTTGTGCTTCAGCTGGAGCTTCGTCTTTGTCAGTCGCTTTCAAGTTCTTGCGATCTTCTAAACCTTCTTTGATGGCTCCGCAAATAGCGTCGAGGATCAAAGTGATAGATTTAGTGGCATCGTCGTTGGCAGGGATAGGGAAATCAACCAATTTAGGATTGGAGTTGGTATCTACCATTGCAAACGTAGGGATATTCAAACGACGTGCTTCTGCAAGCGCGATGTGTTCTTTAAGGATATCTACGATGAAAATAGCTGCTGGTTGACGCGTCATGTCTGCGATAGAACCGAAGTTTTTCTCGAGTTTCTCGCGTTGACGGCTTTTGAATAATTTTTCGCGTTTGTTGAGTGTGTCCCAAGTACCGTCTGATTTCATTTTGTCGATGAGCGTCATTTTGCGAATCGACTTACGTGTAGTTTGGAAGTTAGTCAACATACCACCTGACCAACGCTCCGTTACAAACGGCATGTTGACAGCTGCTACGCGCTCAGCCACGATTTCTTTGGCTTGCTTCTTAGTAGCTACGAAAAGTACTTTTTTACCTGATTTCGCAATTTGCTTCATTGCAGCACATGCGTGGTCTAGGTGAACGAGGGTTTTGTTGAGGTCAATGATGTGAATGCCTTTCTTCTCTTCGAAGATGTAAGGAGACATTGCTGGGTTCCACTTGCGCTTAAGGTGACCAAAATGTACACCGGCGTCGAGTAGGTTTTCAAAAGTTAATTTAGACATATTGTGTTTTTGTTTACGTTCCTAATTAATAAAGCAACATTGAAGGGGCCGAAAGGCAAGTGCTCCAATGCTTGGATGCTAAACAGTCCAGGTAGCGGATTAACGCTTGGAGAACTGGAATTTCTTTCTTGCTTTTGGTTGACCTGGTTTCTTACGTTCTACCATACGTGGGTCACGTGTCATGAGGCCTTCTACTTTGAGCATAGGTTTGTAGTCTGCAGATACTTCTACAAGTGCACGGGAAATACCCAAACGCACTGCTTCTGCCTGACCATTGATACCACCGCCAACAACGTTTACTTTTACATCGTACTGACCAGCTGTTCCGGTAAGTGCAAATGGTTGGTGAACTTTGGCTTGAAGAAAGTCAATTGGAAAAAATTCATTCATCTCGCGTTTGTTGATCGAGATTTTACCTTGTCCTTTGGTTAAGTAAACGCGGGCAACCGCTGTTTTTCTTCTTCCTAATGCATTAATGACTTCCATACGATTTATTTGAGGGTATCAAGATTCAATAATTCTGGTTGCTGCGCCTCGTGGCTGTGTGCAGCACCTTTGTAAACTTTGAGGTTGGTGTAAAGTTTGCGACCAAGTGTGTTTTTTGGAAGCATACCTTTAATAGCCTTCTCGATGAGGCGCTCAGGATGATTTTTGAGCATGCTCTCAGCAGACGTGAAACGCTGACCACCTGGGTAACCAGAGAAGCGAACGTATTCTTTGTTTTGGAGTTTAGTACCTGAAAACGCGATTTTTTCCGCGTTGATCACGATCACATTGTCACCACAGTCCGCATGCGGCGTGTAACAGGTTTTATATTTTCCACGGATGACTTTGGCGACTTTACTTGCCAAACGTCCGACTGTTTGACCTTCAGCATCCACAACATACCATTTTTTATCGGCAGTTTCGGTATTACCAGCTAACGTTCTGTAACTTAATGTGTTCACGGTTCTTTCTATTAAATAAAAAACTTAATTTCCCTAAATTTAGGGGTGCAAAGATACAACTATTGTGTTTATTTACAAATGAAAAGCAGAAAAAATCTAAGTTTATTTTGCTTTAAAGGCAGAAATAGCTGCTCTTGTAAATTCACTGAGGACCAAACGACCACTAATTGCGGCGCGTTCTAAGAGTAAGTTGTCCCAATTTTCGGTGCCTTGCCAGAAGATTTGCTTGAGTTCTTGCATGGCTTCAGGGTTTGAATTGGCGAGTCTTTCACTGAGACCTTGGATGGCGGCATCTAAGCTCGCTTCGTCTTCGAATATTTCTGTGTAGAGTCCTTTTTCTTTGGCCCATTGCGCACTGCGCCATTCGGTGGCGTTGATAGCGAGTTCACTCATGGCGGAGAGCCCGATTTTGCGCTCTACTGCTGGCCCAACAACAAAAGGGCCGATGCCTACAGCTAGTTCGGAAAGTTTGACGTCGGCTTTGGTGGTGGCAAAACAGTAATCTGTGGCAGAGGCCAAGCCTACGCCGCCGCCAACAGCTTTTCCTTGCACGCGACCAATAATGAGTTTTGGTGCTTTTCTACAGGCATTAATGACTTTTGCAAATCCCGAAAAGAAGGCTAAACCTGTTTCGAGATCTTGGATGCTAATGAGTTCGTCAAAACTCGCTCCGGCGCAAAATGCCTTGCTACCTTGCGACTGCAGCACCAATACTTTGGTGCGCTCATCGGCGGCAACTTCTGTGATGGTATCTGCAAGTGTTTGGAGGATGTGCCCAGGTAGGGAGTTGCTCATAGGGTGCCCGAAGGTAATGAGCCCGATGCCATTTGCTGTGATTTCGGCCAGTACAAAACCGTTTTCGTGTGTGTTGTCCATATTTATTTAAGCGTGAAACTGTCTGTGCCAATCAGGAGACCTTCGCAATAGATGCGTACTTTATAGGTTCCTTTTGCGGCTTCTTCTCCTTTGAGTTCGTAGTAGATGGTGAGGTCGAGGGCCTGATTTTGGTAGTCGACTTCTTTGCGCTGAGAGTAGGCGGTGTTGCCATTCTCGGTTTCAGTTACAAAATTGCTACTGCCTTGCATGACCTGTCCGTCTGGGCCGGTAATTTGTAAGTACACATTTTTACGACCTGCATTGGAAAGTACGTTTTCAGAAAGCGTAAAACTACTGCGGAATTGCACAGCATTTTTGGCTCTGTCGGTAATTTCCATTGAATTGTTGAGGCGTTGTTTGAGGGCCTCGGATTGAATGTTGTAGGCTTGTAGCTTGCTGCCTTTTTTCACTTGTTGTTGAGATTCTTCGGCTTGCTTGCGGTAGGTGTCGCGCTCGTTGGTGGTGGTAGATAATCTTACATTGGTTTCTTCTAGACGGCTGCCTAAATCGATGTTGAGTGTGTTGAGGGAGTCGATAGTACGGGCATAGCTGCGCATGATGCCGCGGAGCGTTTCGTTTTCTTTTCTCGCTCTAACGAGGTCTCGGGCCGTCATTTTTGAACGATCGAGTTTTTGGAGCAATTGGGTGATTTGCGCTTTTTGGGCATTGAGGCTATCGGCTTTTGTGGCGTCTTTTTCAATGAGTTTGTTGTAGTTGCGCAACATTTGTTGAAGGTCTTGCTTGAGGTCTTTTTTCATGCTGCCGGTGTAGCCGGATAGCGCCTCTTCCATATCGGCCATATCGGCGAGCAGCGTAGTGTTTTTGTTGTTGCAGGTGTTGAGCGCTGCACGTTGTCTAGACCAAGCGAGGGTCAGGCCCGCAAGCCCAGCTAAGAGGATGAAAATGAAGACGAAATAAAAGCTATTCGATTTTTGAGGTGCTTGAGGTTGTGTTTCCATTTTGTTCAGTTTGATAATCAAAAATACAAAGAAAATCTAGGTTTGCGCGCTTTTTTAAACTAGTGGTGGAATTGCCAGCATACTTCTTTGGTGAAACGCAAAATACTGTCGGGTCCGACTGCACTAAAACGCGCGTCGCTGCTAGCAGGGTAGGGGCCTCCGTGGTGCATGGCGAGGTCTACACTGACGCCAGTTGGCACTCCATTTAGGATCGCGCGTCCAGCTTTTTGGTTGATGGTGTTTAGCAGTGCAGGTGATATTTGTTCGGGTGCTGCACAGAAAACACTGCAAGTAAGTTGTCCTCCCAATACCCCAAAGAGTTCGCCGAGCTGCGCTTCAGTGCTAAATGTGCTGAGCACTGCAAACGGGCCAAAGACTTCTTCGCGGAGGGTGGGTTCTTGGAGCAGTTGTGCCGGATCGGCTTGCACGAGCGCCCAACGCCCCAAAAGGCCTTGCGCATGTTGGGTTGTTTGGTGCTGCACCACGCCCTTCACCTGAAAAACTTGGCGCTTGCGCGCTTCAAATTTTTGATAGATATCGGGGTGCAGCATCGGGACCGCCGCTTGTTGTCCAAGCGCGCTCAAAAGGGCTTTTTTAAAGTCCTCGAAATGGCTTTCGTGCACGAGTAAAAGCCCGGGCTTGGTGCAAAATTGCCCGGCATCTGTACAGATGGAGCTTGCCAATTTTTCAGCGGCAACGGCCAACAAATCTGTAGGGTAATCTGCAAGAATCAAGACCGGATTGAGGCTACCCATCTCTGCAAAAACAGGAATAGGGGCGGGCCGTTGCGCAGCTAGATCCATGAGTGCGCGCCCACCTTTGATGCTCCCGGTAAAACCGATGGCTTGTATGTGGGCGTGCTGGGCAAAGGTGCTGGCCCAATGATAGGTGTTGTCAATCACATGACTGAAAATAGCGTTCGGTAGCCCGAGTGTGTCTAGGGCGCGCGTCACACAATTGGCCACAGCGATGCTGGTACCTACATGCATGGGGTGCGCTTTCAAGACCACACAACAACCTGCAGCTAGCGCAGCCACGCTATCGCCACCCATAGTGGAGTAGGCCAAAGGAAAGTTAGAGGAACCCAAAACGAGCACAGGGCCAATAGGCAAGCGTTTTTTGATTAGGGTCTTACCTTCTTCTGCGAGCTCGGTTTGCTTTTCCCAAGATATCTTTTGGATGTGCTCGGCAAAAAGTAAGATGGTTTGGCTGAGTCTTTTGAATTCGGCTTCAAAGCGCACTGCACTCAAGCCACTTTCTTTAGTATAAAGTGCCTGGATCTTAGGTTTATCTGTCTGGATAAACGCATGGATCTGTAAAAGGAGTTCGGCTCTTTGGGCCGGAGACATGCTGCTAAATTGAGCTTGCGCAGGCATGATGCGCGCTTCCCAGTCTTTTAAAAAAGAAGGTGGCGTCGGAAAATACAGTTGGGTATCCCAGGAGTTTTGGGCAGCTTGGAAGGTCCTGAAACCTTTGGACATGCTGTTAGGCTTCGGTGAGCTCAAAATGGTAGCTTTCCATAATTTGGTTGGCTAACATTTTTTTGCAGGCAGTCTCTACTTTTTGTTCGGCTTCTGCCATGTTGGCGGCTTCTACAAAAAGACGGATGTGTTTACCGATGCGGACGCCATCGATTTCGGCAAGGCCGATGTTTTTCATGGAATTGGTTACGGCTTTACCTTGTGGGTCAAGAAGCGCGTCTAGTGGCATGACGTCGATTTCAGCTTTGAATTTCATGTTTTTTGAATTGAAAATGTTCAATGATGGATAAAATCAGGTACAAAATTACAATTATTGGAATGGCCCAAACCAAAAAAAGTGGAATACTTATCAACGAAATCAGCAGTAAAGTGTAGCGGTATTGGTTGTCTTTCCAAGCAAATGTTTTGAACTTGAGCGCCAACAATGGCAATTCAACAACCATAAGCACCGAGAATAAAACGGCAATGACGCTGAGTGTGTAGCAATCAAATAGGCTTTGAATGAACGCTGATTGATGGCTCCAATTAGGCAATTCAAACCAAAAATAAAGCGGAAAAAAGGCGAAGAAAATGGTGGCAGTAGGGGTGGGTACGCCGATGAATTTATCAGTTTGGCGCTCGTCGATATTGAACTTAGCCAAGCGAAACAGCGCAAAGAAGGGAATAATGAGGGCTACAAAAGGTAAAAATTGAATGGACGCGTTGTAGGTGTTGTTGCGGCCATAAAAGAAGGCGGCTTTCCAGTCGATGAGCTGCGCGACAACATATTCTTGGGCCACTCCGCCGTATGCTTGGACGCCATCTGCATTTTTAAAGAGGCCACTGGGGTCTATGCCCACAATGATCATGACAAACATCAAAATACCCGGAGCTACACCAAAACTCACGAGGTCTGCCAGTGAGTCGAGTTGCTTGCCAAGTAAGCCGTTGGTATTGGTCAAACGCGCCACGAAGCCGTCAAGGAAATCGAGCAGGGCAGCAATAGCCAAAGCGTAAACAGCCCAATCGAGCCGCCCGCTCAAACTAAAAATAATGGAGCAGATGCCACCGAGCAGGTTAAAGGAGGTGATGAGATTAGCCAGACCAAACATGAGCGTGTTTTTTGTAAAAGTACCGATTAAACACAATTTTTTGTGCAATTTTGAGTTTTTGTACCATGTTTTCAATCAAAAGCACTTTGTTTATCGGGTTGTGTGGCCTCTCTCAGGTCTTCGCCCAAGATTTCAATCCGAAATACGCCAATGAATTCCTCAACATGGGCGTTGGTGCCGCTGCGCTGGGCATGGGTTCCGCTGTAGTTGCCGATGCAGCAGGCATGCAGGCAGGTTACTGGAATCCTGCAGGCCTGGTATACCAAGAACAAACCACCGAAATCGGACTCATGCACGCCTCCTATTTTGGTGGGCTCGCGGCTTTTGATCATTTAGGAGTTGCTCATCGCTACAATCCCGAAACGGTTTTGGCGCTCAATGTCGTCAGACTAGGCGTAGACAACATCTACAACACCACCCAATTGATAGACAATCAGGGCAACATCGACTACAGCCAGTTGCAGACGTTTAACAGCGCCGATTATGCAATTATTGGCTCTATTGGTAAGCGCACCCGAATAGAACACCTGAGTGTTGGAGTCAGTGCAAAAGTGCTGTATCGCCACATCGGTAATTTCGCAAAAGCGTATGGTTTTGGCTTTGACGCTGGTCTGCAATATAGACCAAGTAAATATTGGTCGGCGGGCTTGAGCTTGCGCGATGCCACAAGTACCTTCAGTGCTTGGACCTACAACCTCAGCCCCGAAATGCAGGCTACGCTTTTAGAAACCAATAACGCGCTTCCGCAGAATGGCATCGAGCAAATGCTACCTCGCATTGTTTTGGGGATCGCTGGTAAGTTGCCACTCAAAAATGAAAAATACGAACTCGGTGGGCAATTGAATGCCGAAATCACCACAGATGGTCCGCGCAACACGCTCTTAGCCGGCAATGTGTTTTCGCTAGATCCCAAAGCGGGTCTCTACCTCAATTACGACCGCAAACTGATCCTGCGAACAGGCGTGTCTCAGTTTCAATATTTCCTAGATTTCGATCAAAACAAAAAACTTGGCTTACAGCCTCACTTAGGTGCCGGGGTAGTGCTTCAAAATTGGACCATCGATTATGCTTTTACGCGCTTAGGTCTCGGAGGAGAAGGTTATTTCACTCATTTGTTCTCGCTCAAATGGGCCTTTGGTGGGCCGCAGTCATTGGGCGCAAATTAAAAGAATTTACAACTGAAAATCGCGGTGTCGTCTACGTAGGGTAGGCTGCCTTTCCAGTCCTCTAATTTGGAGAAAATGATGTCGTTCATGTCTTCCATTTTGAGCGCTGAGAATGACCTGACTTGCTTGATGAGCTGCTCTACGCCAAATTGCGCTCCCTTTTCATTCTCGAGTTCTACTACACCATCCGTAAAGAGTACCATGGTCGACTTCGCTTGCATTTGCATTTTGCCAACGCGCACAAAAGGGAGTTCGTCTAGCATGCCCAAGCCTATGCATCCTTCGGTCAGGAGGGTTGTGTTTTTGCCACTCAAAATGAACGGTTGGTTGTGACCCGCATTTACATATTGGAGTTGCCGCGTGTAGGCGTTGTAATGCGCGATAAAAAACGTAATGAATTTTTCGCCTTTGGCATTTTTCATGACGAGTTTATTGAGTTCCTCCATTAAAAAGGTCAATTCGAAACGTTGGTATTTGAAGAGCGTTCGGATGGTCGCTTGAAAATTGGCCATGAGCAGTGCAGCAGTAATGCCTTTGCCACTTACATCGCCAATACAAATGATGTATTCTTCGTCGCCGAGCGGAATAAAGTCATAGAAGTCGCCGCCAACGGCATGGCGCGGAATATAACGGCCCGAGATATCCATCTTTTTGTTGGAGGGCAA
>JBFYPV010000214.1:0-4361 GCA_041303085.1 Crocinitomicaceae bacterium | reverse complement strand
TTTACAGCGCAGGAGTGGAAACACACGGCGTAAACCCCAAAGCAATTGCAACAATGGCAGCAGACGGCATTGACATCAGCGGCCATACCTCGAATCATGTCGATGAATACCTGCACATCCCCTTCGACCTCATTATTACCGTCTGCGACCACGCCAGCGAGCGCTGCCCAATTTTTCCGAGTTCAGCTCAGCGCATCCACCACAACTTCTCAGATCCGGCAAAAGCAACGGGCTCAGAGCAAGAAATCATGGCGGCCTTTGCAGCTGTTAGAGACGAAATCAAGCGCTTTTCTGCTGCTTTAATGCTGTAGCACTTGTTTTACCTATATCTTCTAGTGGAATGCGCCGTATCACATCTAAATGGCGGTATTCGGTAGGTGAGAGCCCTGTGATTTTCTTAAACTGATTGGAAAGGTGCGCAATGCTACTGTAATGCATTTTGTATGAGATTTCCGACAAGTTCATTTCGCCATAGAGCAGCAGTTCCTTGATGCGCTCAATTTTATGCGTGATGATGAATTGCTGAATGGTCATGTTATTCTCGGTACGGAACACATTCGATAAATACGTGTAATTGAGTTTTGTTTTTTCACTCAAATAGACAGAAAAATTGGTCTTGATGTGTTCGTCTGAATAATGGATCATTTGAATAATCACCAGCTTGATGCGCTCTGAAAGCAGCGTCTTGGGGTCGCCAATGAGGTCAAACCCAACTTGCTTGAGTTTATACTGAAAATCAAGCTCCTGGATCATGCTTAGATTTTGTTCAAACTGAACTTCTCCCAATTCAATTGTTTGGAAAGGTATTCCCATGTCTACTAGGATACCCGAAACTTGGTTGATGCAACGATTGCTCACCATATTTTTGATGTGTTTTTTCATAACAATAAGGTTGTGTTGCTAAATTAGAAAGCCTGAATAAGGATGTCTTGCATCATTATTTAAATGATTTACATCTATTTAGATGTTTCAATGAAGCTGAAAGGGTACCTCATTTAAGATGTGGTCATCGGGTGCCGCAAACGTAGACCATTCGTGCTTTCCGACACGTTGATACACTTCTGCATGCAGACCAAAGTCAATGAGTAGTTGTGCCCTAAAATCCTTAATGCTGAGCGTTGGATCAAAAACAAACAAACCTTCGTGGCCATTTGTGGTGCAATCTTCAATGAGGTCTTTGGTGCCTTTTGCCAATTTGGTATGCCGCAAATGTGCATGCTTGGCTTGGTCATGAGGTTCCGCTGGCCTGTAATAGAGATTGAGCAATAAATCTGGGAAAAAGGTGCTGAAATCTGCGCTAAGCGCTTGTACTTTTCTGTGTTTGTAAATTTCTAAATGAATCATAACTTGGAGATTGAAGCGTGAGGGTGTTGTTTTGTAAATTGTTTGGGAATTTTTGTTGAAAATGTAGTTCCATGCGATTGCGCGCCATAAGGTAGGTGACAGTAGACTCTGCACCTTGGTTAATATTCACTTCGTTTGCTTCAAGGCCATCCAGACAACCACCTGACATCGGGTTATAAACAATCTGATTCAAGGTGTTATTGCCTAAATACCAATCAAACGCTGTCTTCATTTGTAGAAGGTACGCATTTCTTTTGGTTATTTGATAAAAAGTTGACAGCGCTAAAATGGTATATGACACATCGATGGGTTGTTGCCCGTCAAAAGATAGTTTTTGCCCGGGTGCATACCAGGTACGATTGGAAATTACTTTGAACTGATCCTCTCCAAACAACAAATTAAGTAGGTAGCTAAAGCTTTGTTTTGCAGCTATTTGCTGATTTTTATTTTGCAAAAGTTCAGCCGCAATCAAAAGCGCCTCAGGCAAAACGGCATTGGCATAGGTGAGTTTTGGCTCAAACCAATAGTGCGCTTCATGGTGCTGCTGTTGATAAAGATTTTCAATTTTTTTTGCCATCGCGCCAATGAGTTCGCGAATGGACTCATCTTTGACGACCTCATTGTATTTCACCAATCCTTTGATGGAAAAAGCGAGGGCTCTTGGGGACTCCAGTTTTTGCAGCATCTCCAGGCTACTTTGCACCAAAAATTGAATTCTAATGAAATAAATCGGATCGAACATATGCTGTAGCGCTGCCATTGTGCCGAGCGCCCAAATAGCCCTACCATTCGCATCGTCGAGGTTTTCATTTGTATTTTGAGCAGTTGGTTGCTCTTGGTAATCGAGGTAATTGATAAACCGACCGCTTGCCAGTTGCATTCTTTCTATAAAATCAAAATGAATGGCTATGTTTTTGAGCAGGCTATGTTCGGGCTGCAGCGCATAGTAATCAACCAAACCAATGAGTGCCCGCGCGTTGTCATCTAAGGTATACCCAGACTCGAGTAACGGAAGCTCTGCCTTGCAAAATTGAATGAGTCCGATGGGGGTTGTGCAATTTTTAAGGTGATTCAAATTGTAAAGCGGCAACTCAAAGTGCTGGTTCTTTTTGTTGTGCGGATTCATCTTCTCAATCAGGCGCATGTATTGCAAGGCTACATTTGGCCAAGCAGAAGGCTTGCTTTGCTGAAATGCCGCTTGTTGCATTTGTGCATGAATAGCCGGATCTTCAAGAATATGCACAATGGCTTTGGCCATTTGCTCCGGATGCCTGAAGTCCACAACAATACCGGCGTTACCCAACGCATCTTTGGCCTGTGGAATTGGCGTCGAGACAATTGGGCAGCCGCAAGCCATGGCGTAAGCAAAAGTGCCGCTTACGGCTTGATTGGGGTCGTTTGAGGTAAAAAGGTAGACATCTGTAGCCTGAAGGTAATCTTCGAGCAGTTCGTTGTCGACAAATGCATCGACAAAACGCACATTTGAACTCAAATTGAGCTGCTGTGTGAGTTCGGTTAAATAGTTTCGGTAGCTTTCGCCTTCATGGCTCGCTACTTCGGGATGTGTTTTGCCTAAAATGACGTAGCAACAGTTCGGAAAATTTTCCTTTACCACCGCCAGGGCTTGCAAGGCGGTCTCGATGCTTTTTCCGCGGCTTAGCAAACCAAAAGTAGTGAGTACTTGCCGGCCAGCTAGACCCAACTTTATTTTGAGTTGTTGACTGTTGCGTTGGGCTACCAGAGCTGTTCCGTGGGCAATAACCATGCATTTTTCTTTCGGACACACATACGCCTGCATCAAAAGCGCTGCGCTGGAGGCTGTCATGCAAACTACCGTATTGGCATACTCAATCAGTTCATTGACAAGCGCGTAACGCTCGGCACAAGGCTGGGGTAAAACCGTATGAAAATTAAGGATCACCGGAATTTGATTTGCTTTTAGAAACAGCAATAAATCTCGGCCGAAAGCCCCGCCAAAGAGCCCAAATTCATGCGCAATCAAGATGGCGTCGTAGTTGTTTGCTACCTGAAGCGTTTGCGCCAACTGAAGATATGCGTTTTTGACATCGACTTTTAAAGTATGTGTCACCTCCTGTGGGTAGCAAAAAGGAGCGTCGCTCTTTTCAAGCGCACAGATTTCAACTATACAATTCTGACCAAACTTATCTACTAAGCCGCGTCTTAAATCTTGGCTATAAGTGGCAATTCCACACTCTCTTGGCGGATAACTACACATGACTAATATGCGAAATGGGTTGAGTTCTTTAGGCTTCATAAGCAACAGTTGTAGGGTGTTTTAAAAGTTCCTGGAGCATTTCTGGCAGTGAAAAATAAGCGCAGGCAATGCAGCTATCGGCCGCACCATAATAGACATAAATGAGGTTTTCGACTTGTATAAAGGCCGTCGGAAAAACGACATAATCGACATAGCCAAAGCGCTCATAATCGGTTTCAGGTTCTAAAACAGGGTAGGGTAGATTAGCCAAGACCCGACTCGGATGGTCCAAATCCAATAAAGCCACATGAACTTTGTAAATGATTTGTGTGTCGCTGCGATAAGCTGCATGATAAATCAAAACCCAGCCCAAAGGCGTTTCGATAGGCGGACAGCCTGCGCCCACATAATTAGAGCTCAATTCCCTCGGGTTCAAAAGCAGCGGTGTATTGACAAAAGGGTTTGCTTCCCGATTCCAAAAAGCAGGCGTAATCTCTGCAATTTCATCTACAGAGGTCAGTAAAATATCAGGTTTGATGCGGTGCATAAAAAAGATTTTTCCGTTTATTCTCCTCGGGAAAAAAACCAAATTCTTATCCCAGCGAAAGTACTTTTGTTCGTTATTTATGATGATGTTGACTTGTTGTTGATCGACGATGATGCGCCTGCCAAAAAAATGCTTTAAGTCGTAACTAAACAATAAAGAGCCTAAGGCGCTCCAACCGTCATAAGCGGTGTAACTCAGGTAAAAAAGACCGTCGATTCTCACGATTCTGGGGTCTTCCAAGCCCATTTTCTCGGC
>JBFYPV010000213.1:0-14344 GCA_041303085.1 Crocinitomicaceae bacterium | reverse complement strand
GAAAGGTTCATATGATAGTTGGTCGTGGGCGTCCAGTTATTGAAATCGCCGATGACGTAAATATGTTCTTTTTGAGGTGCAAATAATTGCAAAACAACGGTTGTGTCGTTGATGTAATTGATGCCATTCTGTAAATTGGCATAAGTAGGGTCTTGCGGAACCACAACTGGGTTCACTGTAAAATAAGTCGAGTCGATGACTTGTGTAGTGCCGTTATCGGCAATGAATTCAAGTAAGTGTGTGCCAGCTGCGGTAGCCGTGAGGTTGTAATTGAGTTGGGTTGCATTGGCAAGAGTTTGTAAGACCTGGCCATCCTCTTTAAGCGTGAGCGTCGCCGCTTGATTTGAAGCTGCCGCAATAGAAAGTTGTTCATTCACGTCTAAAATCACACCCGAGTTCGGATGAAAAAATTGGGCCTGCAAACCTGCATTGACCGGATAGATATTGTAATAGATATCGCTGCCATCTGCCGAGCGGCCTACAACTGTGCCTGCTGCGTTTCTAAATACAAAAGCAAACTTTAAGACATTTGTACCGGCTGGAAAGCCATAATATTGATCGATATCAATGGTTATGGTATGTTTGTTGTTGCCAATGTTGGTCATGGTTACCTCTGGGTCTACGGTTCCCCAATTGCCTTGCACAAATTGCCAATTGGTTGGCGAAGTACTTGCAGAGGTAATGAGCCCAGCGTGGGCATAGATTTGGTTTTGGCCTACTAACGCGGCATTTCCTTGTGTGGCATCATACGTGATCGTCACGACATCATTTACCGTTGGAAATGCAGGATTTACTTCTAAGATTTGTGCATTCACAAACCCGTCGAGCATCATCAAAAGAATAGATAAAAGAAACTGCTTTTTCATCACAAAGAAATTTATAATTAGGTTAATTCAAGACCAAAAAAGCCCGGGTGAAAATCACCCAGGCTTTTGAAATCATTTAATTGAAGCTTATTGCTTGATCAATTTACCAGTAGCAACTTTGTCACCAGCAACAACGTTGTAGATGTAAGAACCAGCCTGCAATGCAGTTGTGTTCATTTCTACAGTTGTAGTAGCAGAAGTAGCTACAGTTTGAGTAGCTACAGCTTTACCAGCAAGATCAAAGATTGTTACAGTTGCAACAGCAGCGTTGTTTGCTTCGAATGTGAAGTTTACAACATCCGTTGCAGGGTTTGGTGCTACAGTAAGGTTAGCAATTGCGTTTTCAGCAACAGAAACACCACATGCAGTACAAGCATCCCAAACGTAACATACAGTACCTGGCATGATCGTGTAAGTACGGTTGATGTTACCAGAACCGTCGTCTACACCACAAGAGTCAACTGCGATTGTGTTAGCAGCGTCAGTACCTTCATTAGCACCCCAGTCACCGTTTACAAACTTGTACGTTTGAGTAAGACCCAAAGAAGCAACAGGGTAAGTTACTGTAATTGCCCATACGTTGTTACCTTCGTCTGTCATTGCAGAGTTTGCATCTGAAGGAGACCAGTTTGCAACTGGACCAGCAGCTACAGTAGCGCCGTTGTCTGTAAAGTTACCACCAACGCGGATACCGTTTGCAGCCAAAGTGTTAGCTGAAAGGTAGTTTGTAACGTCTACTTTGTAAGTAACGTCAAAGCTAGTTTGGAAGCTATACATACCAGTTGTACGGTTGAAGATAACCATGTAAGTACCAGCAGTAACTGGAATGTTTGGACCATCTTGTACACCTACACCAGCAGGAAAGTCAGCTGAACCCCAGTTGATTGCCCAAGCGTCATCTTGACGAAATTTAGCCTCACCTGCAACGCAAGTAACGATTGCACCGTACATTTCACCATCTAAAGTGATCATGTCTACGTCTGCAGACCAGTCAAACGGTGGAACCGCAGAACCGATGATACCTACCGCAGGGAATTGTGCGAAGGCAGAAGCTCCTAAAACGAGAGCCGTTAAAAGTGTAAAAATTTTCTTCATACTTAATTAATTAATAGGTTAATAATACTTAGTGTCAGATTGACAAGTTCAAAAATATAAAAATATTTCTTAATCCCATAAATTCAGTATTAAATTCACTGTGTTTTATGTGAAAAAAAACCAACGCTTCAGTAGTGCCAAGGCCCTTTGTAAATGCACTGACGGCTCACTTCGGCAGTTAAGATCGGTTCCGCTTCAAAAATTCCAAAAACGCTCGAACCGCTACCCGACATTGCCGCGTACGTAGCACCTGCATTGTAAAGCGCATTTTTCAAGTCTTGAATCAAAGGAAAGGCCTGAAAAACAGAGCGTTCAAAATCATTCTGAAGCCCATTTATTCCTTCCGTTTGGAATTGATCCATTATGGATGAACGACCATTTTCTGGCTGAACACCAGCATATGCTGCTGCGGTGGAGACATGGATCTGCGGATTGCAAAGCACCAAATAAACAGTTTTCCCTATTGGTTCTAATGTGGTCAATATTTCTCCCCTGCCCTTTGCTAGTTGCAAACCTCCAACTATAAAGAAGGGGCAATCGCTGCCTAATTGAGCAGCAAATTGAGCTAATTCAGTATTTGAGTAGCCTAAGTCAAACAGCGAATTGACGCCCGAAAGCATATAACTGGCATCGGCAGAACCGCCACCCAATCCTGCGCCAACCGGGATTTGTTTGCGCAAGTGAATGTGCAAGTTTGGAAATACTTTGTGTTCGCGCAGTAAGTTGACGGCGCGCTGACACAAGTTGGGCTGTCCGTCTGAGGGCACTTGAATGCCCGACTGCACAAAGCTATCGCTGGCTGCTTCGGTAATTTCGAGGATATCGCAAAGCGGTGTCTCTGCCATGATGGTTTCTATCTCGTGATAGCCATCTGGGCGCTTGGCAAGGATGTGTAAACCTAAATTGATTTTGGCAGGAGGATACAAGATCATGATGTAAAGATAAGCAATTGCCGAAAATCCTTATTTTTGTTGCACGAAACAAGAAACCTATGAGCACAACCTATTTGGATTTTGAAGAACCCCTGCGCGAACTTGAAGAACAAATTCAGCAAACCAGAGCATTAGGTGAGCAAACTCAAGTAGATATGCAAGAGCAGATCTCCGAACTTGAAGCTGTCCTTGCCGACAAAACCAAAGAAGTATTTGCCAACCTCACCCCTTGGCAACGCGTCCAACTTTCTCGTCACCCAGACAGACCCTACACGTTGGCTTATATCAACGCGCTCACCAATGGTCAGTTCCAAGAACTACACGGCGACCGCAATGTCAAAGACGACAAAGCAATGGTCGGTGGTTTTGGACTCCTTGAGGGCAGATCTGTCATGTTCATCGGCCAGCAAAAAGGCATCAATACCAAAATGCGGCAATACCGTAATTTTGGCATGCCCAACCCAGAAGGATATCGCAAGGCCTTGCGCCTCATGAAATTAGCCGAAAAATTCAATAAGCCTATCGTTACTTTTATCGATACCCCTGGTGCTTTTCCAGGCTTAGAAGCTGAAGAACGCGGCCAAGGAGAAGCCATTGCGCGCAATATTTACGAAATGATGCGCCTCAAAGTTCCTGTCATCTGCATCATCATCGGTGAAGGTGCATCGGGTGGTGCACTCGGCATCGGCGTTGGCGATAAAGTCGTGATGCTCGAAAACACCTGGTACTCCGTGATTTCTCCAGAAAGTTGCTCATCAATTTTATGGCGTTCTTGGAATTACAAAGAAATAGCGGCCTCGGCGCTCAAACTGACCTCCACCGACATGAAGGAAAATGGCTTAGTAGACGACGTCATCAGCGAGCCAAGCAGCGGTGCACACCGCGATCAAGAACAAATGTTCAGCATCCTTCGCGGCAAAGTACTCGGCTATCTGCAAGAGCTCGATCAAAAGCAACCAGATGAACGCATCAATGAACGCATCGAGAAGTTCAATCAAATGGGCTTCTGGAAATAAACGCACAAATGAACGCGCTCCTCGCTACGCCCATTGCCTACCTCAAAGGAGTTGGACCGCAAAAAGCGCAAACATTACAAGAAGAACTCGGAATTTATACATTCCAAGACCTACTCTACCATTACCCTTACCGCTACCAAGACCGCAGTAGTTTTCACGACATCGCGCTCATACGGGCCGAAGACCAATACGTTCAGCTCAAAGGGCGCCTGACGCATATCAGTGAAATTGGCAGCGGTCGACACAAAAAGCTACAAGCGCGCTTCACTGACGGATCGGGTTCTATTGACTTAGTCTGGTTTCAGGGCTTTCAATGGATCAAAGGCAACCTTAATGTCCAAGATGAATTTATCGTTTTCGGCAAACCAAAGTTTTTCCAAAATAGTTGGAATATACCCCACCCCGAATTGCTAAAGGTAGTGCCAGGTTTGGAGCGAAAAGGCTTTGAAGCCTTTTATCCGAGCACCGAAAAGTGTCAGCACAAAGGACTGCACAGCAAAGGTTTAAGCAAACTCATTGGCCATTTATTTGAGCACTTAGCCAATCAAATTCCCGAGACCTTACCCGCAGCAATTTGCACAGAACTCAACTTATTGCCGCGCATCAAAGCACTGCGAGAAATCCATCAGCCAAGTTCTGAAATATTGATCAAGGCGGCCAGGTATCGGCTCAAATGGGAAGAATTATTCTTTTTACAACTCGAATTGCTCCTGCGCAAGGGCATTCAAAGTAAAAAACTCAAAGGATATGCTTTAAATGAGGTGGGAGCTGCATTCAACGATTTTTATCAAAATCACCTGCCTTTTGAACTGACAAACGCACAAAAAAGGGTCTTGAAAGAAATTCGCAAAGATCTTGGTGCAGGCAGCCATATGAATCGCTTATTACAAGGCGATGTAGGAAGCGGTAAAACATTAGTTGCGCTCCTGAGCTTACTGCTGGCCATTGGCAACAACTTACAAGGTGCACTCATGGCCCCTACCGAAATTTTAGCCACACAACATTTCATTGGCATCAGCGAATTGCTCGAGAAAATGGATATCCGCGTGGCACTGCTCACAGGCTCTACTAAAAAAGCAGAGCGCAGCCAAATCCACGAAGGCTTGCTCAATGGTGATATTCAATTGCTCATCGGGACTCACGCTTTACTCGAAGACACCGTTCAATTCAAAAACCTCGGTTTGGTGGTCATTGACGAGCAGCACCGTTTTGGAGTGGCACAGCGCGCAAAAATGTGGCGCAAAAATAGCATTCCGCCACACGTACTGATCATGACGGCCACCCCTATTCCGCGCACCCTCGCCATGACCTTTTACGGAGACCTCGATGTGTCCGTGATCGATGAACTACCACCAGGCAGAAAACCGATACACACCATCCATCGCCGCGAAAACCACCGAGACAAACTCTTTGCGTTCATCCTCGAACAATTGCAACTCGGTAGACAGGCCTATGTTGTTTACCCACTCATTCAGGAATCTGAAAAACTAGATTTTAAAAATTTAGAAGACGGTTACGCGCAAATAGAAGATTTTTTCA
The DNA here is from genome assembly GCA_041303085.1 of Crocinitomicaceae bacterium. Classification (GTDB taxonomy): domain Bacteria; phylum Bacteroidota; class Bacteroidia; order Flavobacteriales_D; family Crocinitomicaceae; genus UBA952. The sequence continues at coordinate 8,896 of JBFYPV010000213.1, read as the reverse complement.
AGCCTCAGGGTTTTCAAATCAGCATGGTGCACGGTAAAATGAAGCCTGCCGACAAAGAAGCTGCCATGCAAGCTTTTGTGCAAGGTCAAACGCATCTCATGGTGGCCACTACGGTGATTGAAGTGGGCGTCAATGTGCCCAACGCCTCGGTAATGGTCATTGAGAGTGCCGAGCGCTTTGGGCTCTCTCAGCTGCATCAATTGCGCGGACGTGTTGGCCGCGGCGCCGAAAAATCTTACTGTATTTTAATGACCGGAGATGGTATTTCCAAAGAAGCGCAAAAGCGCATGGATACCATGGTGGGCAGCAACGACGGTTTCGTCTTGGCAGAAGTTGACTTGCAATTGCGCGGCCCCGGCGACCTTATGGGTACCCAACAGAGCGGAGCGCTTGCGCTTAAAATCGCAGATCTGGCCAAAGATGGGCAACTCGTTCAGTTGGCCCGAGAAAAAGCCCGAGAGATCTTAGATACAGACCCACAGCTCATTGATCCCAATCATGCTTTGCTCAACCAAGCTTTGCGGGAAGTTTTAAAAAACAAACCCAACTGGGGAAGGATTTCCTAAAAACGAAAGAAAAATTGATAAAAGTCCAGAAAGGACATTCCTAAATATGGAATGACAATCGAAAACCGAAGAAAAGGAAATCAAAGAAATATATCACAAAAAAAGGGCGGCCAATTGGCCGCCCTTTTGCGTGAGGTGAGTTGGATTATTGTGCCTGCTCTACTAATTCATCATATGCTTCTTTCGAACCAACGATGAGATTTTGGAAGTGGCGAACACCTGTTCCTGCAGGAATGAGGTGACCAACAATAACGTTTTCTTTCAAGCCCAACAAGTGGTCTTCTTTTCCTGAGATCGCTGCTTCGTTGAGGACTTTCGTCGTCTCCTGGAAGGATGCTGCAGAAATGAATGACTGCGTTTGTAGTGAAGCGCGGGTGATACCTTGTAACAACGGAGTTGAAGTTGCTGGCATGGCTTCGCGTGCTTCGATGAGCTGTTTGTCTTCGCGCTTCAAGCGTGAGTTTTCATCGCGCAAGCGGCGAACGCTTACCAATTGACCTTTGTGAAGTTCTGTAGAATCTCCGGCGTCAATTACAAACATTTGACCATACAATTCGTCGTTGGCTTCCATGATGTCTGCTTTGTGAACGCTTTGACCTTCGAGGAAGCGGGTGTCGCCAGACTCGATGATTTCAGCTTTCAACATCATTTGACGTACAATGACTTCAAAGTGCTTGTCGTTGATTTTTACACCCTGCAAGCGATATACCTCTTGAATTTCGTTGACGATGTACTCTTGTACTTTTGTCGGACCTTCAATGTTGAGGATGTCGTTTGGCGTGATAGCACCATCAGAAAGCGGTTGGCCTGCACGAACGTAATCGTTTTGCTGAACCAAGATGTGCTTAGAAAGTGGCACTAAATACTTGCGAACTTCACCGAGTTTAGAAGTGATGATGATTTCACGGTTACCGCGTTTCACGGTTCCGTAAGTAGCTGTACCGTCAATTTCTGAAACTACTGCTGGGTTCGATGGGTTTCTCGCTTCGAATAATTCAGTTACACGTGGTAGACCACCGGTGATATCCCCTGTTTTACCTGCTGAACGCGGGATTTTAACGAGGATGTCTCCAGCTACAATTTTGTCACCTTCTGCAACAGAGATGTGCGCGTTGACCGGAATAGAGTATTCGCGGAGCACTTCTTTGGTTTTTGCATCGATGATGTGGATCGCAGGTGACTTTTTCTTGTCGCGTGATTCGATAATTACTTTTTCGGTAAAGCCTGTTTGCTCATCGACTTCTTCGCGGTAGGTAATGTTTTCGATGATGCCATCAAAGACCACTTTACCAGCGACTTCGCCAATGATAAGGGCATTGTATGGATCCCACTTACAGATGACATCACCTTTTTTGATTTTGGTGTTGTTTTGAACCATTAAGTCAGAACCATAAGGAACGTTTGCAGTCATGACAACAATACCGGTTTTCTCATCGGTAATGCGCAATTCAGCTGAACGACCTACAACGATCACGCGCTCAGTACCATCTGCATTTTTGCGTTCGATGGTGCGGATTTCGTCGATTTCTAATTTACCGTTTGCTTTTGCTTTGAGGTCGGAAATATCGGCAATGTTAGATGCCGTACCACCAACGTGGAATGTACGAAGTGTAAGCTGCGTACCTGGCTCACCAATTGACTGCGCAGCGACAACACCAACGGCGTCCCCGATTTGTGCCAAGCGGTGATTAGATAGGTTGCGTCCGTAACATTTTGAACAAACCCCTCTGCGCATTTCGCAAGTCAATACAGAACGAATTTCTACTTCTTCGATACCAGCTTTTTCGATTGCTCTAGCGACATCTTCTGTGATGATATCTCCTGCATAAACAATGATTTGATCTGATTCCGGCATGTAGACGTCGTGAACAGATGTGCGGCCGAGGATACGATCGTACAATGGTTCTACAACTTCGTCGTTTTTCTTCAATGAAGTAGCGACAATACCACGGAGGGTACCACAGTCGTTGGAGTTGATGACCACGTCTTGTGCGACATCGACCAAACGGCGCGTAAGGTAACCTGCATCGGCAGTTTTGAGGGCGGTATCCGCCAAACCTTTACGGGCACCGTGAGTAGAAATAAAGTACTCAAGAATCGAAAGTCCTTCTTTAAAGTTGGACAAGATCGGGTTCTCGATAATTTCTTGTACAGATGCACCAGATTTTTGCGGCTTGGCCATTAGACCACGCATACCTGATAACTGGCGAATTTGCTCTTTCGAACCACGGGCTCCTGAATCGTACATCATGTAGATGGAGTTGAACCCTTGACGGTCTGTCTTGAGTTGTTCCATGAGTGTATGTGTCAGGCGCGAGTTGGTGTGCGTCCAGATATCAATAATTTGGTTGTAACGCTCGTTGTTGGTGATCAGACCCATGTTGTAATTCACCATGACTTCTTTCACGTCGGTTTCTGCCTTCGCAACGAGTATTTCTTTTTCTTTTGGAATGATGATGTCGTCTAGGTTGAACGATAGACCGCCTCTGAAGGCCATCTCGTAACCAAGTTGCTTGATATCATCGAGGAATTGTGCAGTTCTTGACGTACCACAAACTTTCAAGACTTCGCCGATGATGTCGCGCAACGCTTTTTTGGTCATGACATCATTGATGAATCCTACTTGGAGTGGAACTTTGTTGTTGAACATCACGCGTCCACATGTGGTTTCAACCATCATGAGGGTCGGTTGGCCATCTTCACCTAAATCGTAAGTTTTGACTTTGATGTGCGCATGCAAATCAAGTTTGTTCTCGTTGTAGGCAATGATCACTTCTTCAGGAGAGTAGAAAATACCGCCTTCACCTTTAACGATTTCAGTTTCGGTAGTGCGCTTTCCTTTAGTGATGTAATATAAACCCAAGACCATATCCTGAGATGGTACCGCGATTGGCGCGCCGTTAGCAGGGTTGAGGATGTTGTGTGATGCTAACATGAGCATTTGCGCCTCTAAAATTGCGGCATTACCAAGAGGTAAATGCACCGCCATTTGGTCACCATCGAAGTCGGCGTTGAAGGCCGTTGTAACGAGTGGGTGCAAACGGATCGCTTTTCCTTCGATCAATTTAGGTTGGAATGCTTGGATACCCAAACGGTGAAGTGTAGGGGCACGGTTCAATAGAACTGGGTGACCTTTCAATACGTTTTCGAGGATATCCCAAACAACTGGCTCTTTGCGGTCAACGATTTTCTTTGCAGATTTTACCGTTTTAACAATACCGCGCTCAATCATTTTGCGAATGATAAACGGTTTGTAGAGTTCTGCAGCCATGTCTTTAGGCAAACCACATTCGTGCAATTTGAGGTCTGGACCTACAACAATTACCGAACGAGCTGAGTAGTCGACACGCTTACCAAGTAAGTTTTGACGGAAACGACCTTGCTTACCTTTCAATGAATCTGAAAGCGATTTGAGGGCACGGTTCGATTCTGTTTTGACAGCAGAAGATTTTCTTGAGTTGTCAAATAGTGAATCGACAGCCTCTTGCAACATACGCTTTTCGTTGCGCAAGATAACTTCTGGTGCTTTGATCTCGATCAAGCGCTTCAAGCGGTTGTTGCGGATGATCACGCGACGGTAGAGGTCATTGAGGTCAGAAGTTGCGAAGCGGCCGCCATCTAGTGGCACCAACGGACGCAATTCTGGCGGAATAACTGGAACCACCTTCACAATCATCCATTCTGGACGGTTGTCAATGCGTTTTTGAGAGTCGCGCATGGCTTCTACAACTTGTAAACGCTTGAGGGCTTCGTTCTTGCGCTGAACAGATGTTTCTGTTTCAGCTTGGTAACGCAAGTCGTAAGACATTTGGTCTAAGTTGAGGCCAGCCAACAAATCGTAAAGTGCTTCAGCACCCATCTTAGCGATGAATTTGTTGGGGTCGGTGTCGTCTAGGTAGTGGTTGTTGGCCAATTCTGGCAAATCGAGCATGTCGAGGTATTCTTCTTCAGTGATGAAGTCCATTTTCTTGACATTCGCCCATTTGTCAGTTCCGGTAACAGCACCAGCCTGAATGACAACATAACGCTCATAATAGATAATTTGATCGAGTTTTTTGGTAGGCAAACCTAACAAATAACCGATTTTGTTCGGAAGTGAACGGAAGTACCAGATGTGTGCAACAGGAACCACCAATGAGATGTGTCCCATGCGCTCACGACGTACTTTCTTTTCAGTTACTTCTACACCACAGCGGTCACAGACGATTCCTTTGTATCGGATGCGCTTGTATTTACCACAGTGACATTCGTAATCTTTAACAGGTCCAAAAATGCGCTCACAGAACAAGCCATCACGCTCCGGTTTATAGGTGCGGTAGTTGATGGTTTCTGGTTTCAAAACTTCTCCACTAGAATGCTCCAAGATCACTTCTGGTGAAGCCAAGGAGATAGTGATTTTATTGAAGCTGCTTTGCTTTTTTGGGGTTTCTTTATTGAAAGCCATTTGATCTCGACTATTAACGTTAGTATTTTGAATTAATCCATTGATACGTTAAGGCACAAGCCACGTAATTCGTGTAACAATACATTGAAGGACTCAGGAATACCTGGTTCTGGAATGTTGTCGCCTTTCACAATAGATTCATATGCCTTGGCACGACCCATGACGTCATCAGATTTCACGGTAAGGATTTCTTGTAGGATATTGGCCGCACCAAATGCTTCCAATGCCCAAACTTCCATCTCACCAAAACGCTGACCACCAAACTGTGCTTTACCACCCAAAGGTTGTTGGGTAATGAGCGAGTATGGTCCGATTGAACGTGCGTGCATTTTGTCATCGACCATGTGAGAAAGTTTCAACATGTAGATGATCCCTACCGTTGCCGGTTGGTGGAAGCGCTCGCCAGTGCCACCATCATAGAGGTAAGTTTTACCTGAACGTGGTACACCTGCTTTGTCGGTCCAGTCGTTGATTTCTTCTGGTTTCGCACCGTCAAAAATTGGTGTAGCAAATTTGACACCTAATTTTTCACCGGCCCAAGCAAGAACGGTTTCGTAAATCTGACCGAGGTTCATACGTGATGGTACCCCTAGTGGATTGAGAACGATGTCTACTGGTGTGCCGTCTTCGAGGAATGGCATATCTTCTTGACGAACGATATTGGCCACAATTCCTTTGTTACCGTGACGACCCGCCATTTTGTCACCAACTTTTAGCTTGCGTTTTTTGGCTACATAGACCTTCGCTAATTTCACGATTCCGGCAGGGAGTTCATCTCCGACAGAAATGTGGAATTTTTTGCGCTTGTAGATACCAAGTAAATCGTTTGCTTTGATGTTAAAGTTGTGAATGACACGAGAAATCAATTGATTGGTATCAGTATCGGCTGTCCAGTTGAGTGGATTGACAATAGAGTAGTCAAGTGCACTCAATGATTTGTTGCTGAATTTAGAACCTTTTTTGATCAACTCTTCTTTAAAGTTATTGAATACCCCTGAAGATTTTTGCTCTCCGAGAATGACCAATAATTTATCGACAAGTTTGTCGCGCAACACAGAAAGATCTCTTTGATAGTCTGCATCGAGTGCCTCGAGTACCGGCTTATCTTGAGATTTTGATTTGCGATCTTTCACTGCTCTTGAGAACAATTTTTTCTGGATCACAACACCGCGAAGCGATGGACCAGCCTTCAATGAAGCGTCTTTAACATCACCTGCTTTGTCTCCAAAGATGGCGCGTAATAGTTTTTCTTCTGGTGAAGGATCTGTTTCACCTTTCGGCGTGATTTTACCAATAAGGATATCCCCTTCTTTGATCTCGGCACCAATGCGGATGAGGCCGTTTTCATCGAGGTCTTTGGTAGCTTCTTCAGAAACGTTAGGAATGTCAGAAGTGAGTTCTTCCATACCGCGTTTGGTGTCGCGTACTTCCAAAGAATATTCGTCGATGTGAATAGAGGTAAAGATGTCGTCGCGGACCACTTTCTCAGAAATCACAATCGCATCCTCGAAGTTGTAACCTTTCCAAGGCATGAATGCCACTTTGAGGTTTTGACCGAGGGCGAGTTCTCCCGATTGGGTTGCGTAACCTTCACAAAGCACCTGGCCTCTTTCTACGCGATCGCCTTTTTGAACGATTGGCTTGAGGTTGATACAAGTACTTTGGTTGGTTTTCATGAATTTAGTGAGCGAGTAACGCATTACTTCGCTTTCAAAACTCACGAGTTTATCTTGGTCATTCCAGTCGTAACGGATGACGATTTCGTTGGCGTCTACGTATTCAACTGTACCAGAACCTTCTGCGTTGATCAAAACGCGAGAGTCTCTAGCGACAAGTTGCTCGATTCCTGTACCGACGATTGGTGCATTTGGACGCAACAATGGCACCGCTTGGCGCTGCATGTTGGAGCCCATGAGTGCACGGTTGGCATCATCGTGCTCGAGGAAAGGAATAGAAGAGGCCGCAATAGATGCAATTTGGTTGGCACCAACGTCCATCAAGCTGAGGTCGCCAGGAGCTACAACAGGGAAATCCCCTTCGTAACGCGCTTTGACTAAATCAGAAAGGAAATTTCCTTTGTCGTCAATCTTGGCGTTGGCCTGTGCAATTGTTTTTGAATCTTCTTCTTCAGCTGCCAAATAAATTGGGCTCTCTTCAAATACAACACGACCGTTGTCTACACGTCGGTATGGTGTTTCGATGAAACCAAGTTTGTTGACTTTGGCGAATACACAAAGTGAAGAGATGAGTCCGATGTTCGGACCTTCTGGTGTTTCAATGGTACACAAACGACCGTAGTGCGTGTAGTGAACGTCACGAACCTCAAATCCGGCGCGTTCGCGCGATAAACCGCCTGGCCCGAGTGCAGAAAGGCGACGCTTGTGCGTGACTTCCGAAAGCGGGTTGGTTTGGTCCATGAACTGAGATAGCTGGTTGGTACCGAAGAAGGAATTGATGACCGAAGACAAAGTCTTGGCATTGATAAGGTCAATAGGTGTAAAGACTTCGTTGTCGCGGACATTCATGCGCTCGCGAATCGTGCGAGCCATACGTGCCAAACCTACGCCAAATTGTGAGTAAAGTTGCTCTCCAACTGTACGAACACGGCGATTAGACAAGTGGTCGATATCATCGATATCTGCCTTAGAGTTGATGAGTTCAATAAGGTATTTGATGATAGAGATGATGTCGTTTTTAGTCAGTACGCGCGACTCTTCAGAAACATCTAAATTGAGTTTCTTGTTGATGCGGTAGCGTCCTACTTCACCTAAATCGTAACGAGCATCTGAGAAGAATAATTTCTCAAATACACCTTTTGCTGTTTCGTAGTCTGGTGGATCTGCGTTACGTAATTGACGATAGATGTGTTCAACCGCTTCTTTTTCAGAGTTGGAAGTATCTTTTTGTAAGGTATTGTAGATGATGGTGTAATCCGTAGAGTTGCCATCTTCTTTGTGCAAGATCAAAGATTTTGCACCTGAATCCATGATTGAATCAAGGTGTTCTTCGCCAATCAGTAATTCGCGGTCGAGGATCACTTCGTTACGCTCGATAGAAACAACCTCTCCGGTGTCTTCATCTACGAAATCTTCGATCCAAGTTTTGAGAACCCTTGCCGCCAAACGACGACCAATGAGTTTTTTAAGGTTGGTTTTGCTCACCTTCACTTCGTCGGCCAAACCAAAGATATCTAGGATATCACGGTCAGTTTCGTAGCCAATAGCGCGGAAAAGGGTCGTTACAGGTAATTTCTTTTTACGGTCGATGTAAGCATACATGATATTGTTGATATCCGTAGCAAATTCAATCCAAGATCCTTTGAAAGGAATGATTCTGGCTGAATATAATTTCGTGCCATTTGCATGGCGAGACTGTCCAAAGAAAACACCCGGCGAACGGTGCAATTGCGATACAATCACGCGTTCTGCGCCGTTGACCACAAATGAACCTTTCGGTGTCATATAAGGAATTGTACCTAAGTAAACATCCTGAACGATGGTTTCGAAATCCTCGTGCTCAGGGTCAGTACAATACAGTTTCAGTTTTGCTTTGAGAGGCACACTGTACGTGAGTCCTCTTTCGATACACTCTTCAATGGTGTAACGAGGTGGATCAATGAAATAATCCAGGAATTCAAGAACAAATTGGTTGCGGGTATCCGTAATGGGAAAGTTTTCAGCAAACACTTTGAAAAGTCCTTCACTTTCGCGATTTTCCGGAGTTGTTTCCAACTGGAAAAATTCTTGAAAAGACTTTAATTGAATCTCCAGAAAATCTGGATATTCAAACTGGTTTTTGCTTGAAGCAAAATTAATTCTGGTTGAATTAGTTGTTGTTGCCAAGGCTTGTTTTTTTTAATGTTTTGTACTCTGTTGAAATCAACATG
>JBFYPV010000212.1:0-10086 GCA_041303085.1 Crocinitomicaceae bacterium | reverse complement strand
TACTCGAGACCTCCTCATGTAATTTTTTCATCATCAGCAACGGCGTACTCTACACCCCAAGTCTAGAAGAAGGTTGTTTGGCCGGCACCATGCGCATGCAAGTGATCAATTTAGCCTTGGCTAACGGTATCAAAGTCTACGAAAGCGCCATTTTACCCCAGCATTTGCTCGCAGCCGACGAAATCTTTCTCACCAATGCCATCCGAGGCATCAATTGGGTAGGAGGATACCGCACCAAGCGTTATCAAAACAATATTTCTCGCAAATTGGTGGTCTTGCTCAATGCACATTGGGAAAAACAAACAAGCCTTTAGTTCATCAACTTCAAGCGGCTGAGGTCAATGACATCAAATTGAAATTCTTGAAAACACTTCTGATCTACGCAGTCATTGTTGATTAAGTCGTAGTTGCGGACGTAGTCTTCCGACACCATTAATTCTGACCAACTTCTATCTTTTGTAGTGTATTCCCATAAAGCTGCACCTATTGGAAAAGCCAATTTTCTAATGCGTATTGTTGCTTGATCCCCATGTAAATCAATGGTGAGCAATAGTTCAGTAGCATTGATAAGTTCCGTTTTTAGTATCTTGAAATAAGAGAAGTCTGAGGCTATTTCCATTAAGAAAGAATCTGAAATATAGATGGGTCGATTGGCCATCCAGTCGCTCGGGCCATATACATAGTATTGCCCATGAAACGAATATAATTTGTTCCAGTAGCGCGAAATAGAACCAATTGACCCCTTCGGCCAATAAAAGCGCGCTAGATCAGGAAAATTCGATTGAATGCTGTATTCATTAGACCATGCCTTCGGATCTGGAAAAAACCAAGAATAAATATCGCAGTTGTGGTCTCGGGAGATATAGATACTGCCATAAGCTGTTTGTGAAATCACACTATCTCGCTTACAATGGTAGTCCGATTCCTTAAACTGAGAAAAACCAAAGAAAGGTAAGTAGAGCAGGGCGATCAAAATAGATGGGCGCATTGGTTCCGTTTTCATAAATGTACGCATAAATCATCAACAATAGTTTTCAACAATTGCCAAGAGGCGCAGCAGAAATTCCTAAATTTAGAGTTCTCATTTTACTGCTGCCATGTACCTCATTTTTGACACCGAAACCACCGGTCTGCCCCGCAATTTCAACGCCCCAATTTCCGACCTAGACAACTGGCCGCGCGTTGTGCAACTCGCTTGGCAGCTCCACGACGACTCCGGTGAGCTCATTGCGCAGCAAGACTTCATTATCCGTCCGGAGGGTTTCAATATTCCCTTTGAGTCTGAGCGCGTACATGGTATTTCCACCGAATTGGCACAAGCTGTAGGGGAGAGCCTCTCAGATGTAGTGGCGCTTTTCAATAAAGACCTCGCGCGCGCCAAATTCATGGTCGGTCATAACCTGCGTTTTGACCTCAACGTCATGGGAGCAGAATACCTGCGCTTGGGCCAAGAAACCCCACTTACCTTGCCGGTGCTCGACACCTGTACCGAAAACAGCGCCCAATTGTGTCAAATTCCTGGTGGTCGGGGCGGTAAATTCAAGTTGCCAACGCTCACCGAATTGCATCAGCACCTTTTTGGCGAAGCCTTCAACGAGGCACACAACGCCACCGCCGACGTCGAGTCTACTACCCGCTGTTTTTTGGAGCTCTTGCGCAAAGAACACTACAGCCTAGAAGAAATCTTACAAGAGCCCGGCTATTTCGAATCTTTTAGAACGCTCAACCCTGCGCCAATTCAAAAAATTGGCTTGCAGCACGTCAACCTCAAAGCCGAAAGCGAAAAACTCCGTGCGGCCAAGCGCCCCACACAAGCGCCCGCAGCGCCTAAGCCCAGCGTGCAACTCGCACAAGAAGATGTCGTGTTTGCGCACCTGCACAACCATACCCAATATTCTATCTTGCAATCGACCGCTGAGGTGAGCGCCCTGATCGCAAAAGCTGCTGCCTTGAAGCAGCCCGCAGTTGCACTCACCGATACCGGCAACATGATGGCTGCCTTTCAATTTGAAAAAGTAGCGGCTGCTCATAACCAAAAAGTAGCCGAAGCTCGAGCAGCAGCGCAAGAAAAGGGAGAGGCATTTGATGGTCAGGAAATCTTACCTATCATTGGTTGCGAATTCAATGTGTGCCGCAATTTGCAAGACAAATCAATCAAAGACAACGGCTACCAAATCGTTTGCTTGGCCAAGAACAAAAACGGCTACCAAAACCTCATCAAACTGGCTTCAATTGCCTATACCAAAGGAATGTATTACGTGCCCCGTATAGACAAAGAAGTTTTACTGCAATATAAAGAGGACCTCATCGTTTTGAGCGGCAACTTATACGGAGAAATCCCTAATTTGTTACTCAATGTAGGGGAGCGTCAAGCCGAAGAAGCACTGCTCTGGTGGAAAGCCGAATTTGCCGAAGACTTCTACATCGAAATTGGTCGCCATGGCCTCGAAGTAGAGGAACGCCTCAATCCGCTGTTGGTCGGCATGGCCGAACAGCATCAAATCAAGCTGGTGGCCACCAACAATACTTACTACGTCGAGCAAAAAGACGCAATGGCCCACGACGTCTTGCTCTGCGTCAAAGATGGCGAATTAGTCGAGACGCCAAAAGGCCGTGGCCGCGGTTTTCGCTATGGCCTAGAGAACGATTCCTACTACATGCGCAGCACACAAGAAATGCTCGAAATGTTTGCGGATTTACCCCAGGCCATTACCAATGTGGGCGAAATCATCGCCAAATGCGAACATTACGGTTTGGCCAGAGAGGTCTTGTTGCCTGCTTTTGACATTCCCGCTGAGTTTGTCGATGCCCAAGATGCCTTGGACGGCGGCAAGCGCGGAGAAAACGCTTTCTTGCGCCACCTTACTTTTGAAGGCGCCAAAAAACGCTACACCGAACTCAGTACCGAAATTACCGAGCGCATCGACTTCGAGTTGGCAACCATCGAAAAAACAGGTTATCCTGGCTATTTCTTGATTGTACAAGATTTCTGTAATGCGGCGCGCCAAATGGGTGTCTCGGTTGGGCCGGGCCGTGGCTCTGCGGCGGGTTCTGCTGTGGCTTACTGCATCGGCATCACCAACGTAGACCCCATCAAATACGACCTACTCTTTGAGCGCTTCCTCAATCCAGACCGCGTCTCGATGCCCGATATCGATATCGACTTCGACGACGAAGGCCGCGGCCGTGTCATTGATTACGTCATCAATAAATACGGCGCCAATCAAGTTGCTCAAATCATTACCTATGGTACCATGGCCGCTAAGTCTGCCATCCGCGATACCGCCCGCGTCATGAACCTTCCGCTGCCCGAGGCAGACCGCTTGGCCAAACTGATTCCGGATCTATCTTTGCGCAAGCTCTTTACCATCCCCGAGCCCGAGCTCATCGATAAATTGCGCAACCAAGAGGCTGTTGCAAATGCCAAAGAACTGCGCCGAATTTATCAAGGTACCGACCTCCAAGCTCAGGTGCTGCAAAAAGCCATGGAAATCGAAGGTTCTGTGCGCAACACCGGCATCCATGCCTGTGGCGTGATCATCACTCCAGACGACCTCACCAATTTTGTGCCCGTAGCTACTGCCAAAGACTCCGATATGGTTTGTACGCAATACGACAACTCGGTTGCGGAATCTGCAGGCTTGCTCAAAATGGACTTCCTAGGGCTCAAAACCCTGACTTTAATCAAAGATGCCGTGCGCTTGGTTAGAGAAAACCGCGGCATAGAACTCGATCCAGATGCGTTTGACATCGCCGACGAAGCTACCTATGCACTGTTTCAGCGCGGCGATACCGTTGGTATTTTCCAGTACGAATCTCCCGGCATGCAAAAACACCTCAAAGAGCTCAAGCCCACTGTTTTTGCCGACCTCATTGCCATGAACGCGCTCTACCGACCAGGGCCAATGGAATACATTCCATCCTATTGCAAGCGCAAGCACGGCGATGAACCCATTGTTTATGATTTGCCAGACTGTGAAGATTACCTCAAAGAAACCTACGGGATTACCGTTTATCAAGAACAGGTCATGCTCTTGTCTCAAAAATTAGCCGATTTCACCAAAGGCGAGGCCGATACCCTGCGCAAGGCCATGGGTAAAAAAGACCGCAAAGTACTCGATAAAATGAAGCCAACTTTCATCGAAAGAGCTTCGGCTAAAGGACATCCGGCACCCACACTAGAAAAAGTCTGGAAAGACTGGGAAGCTTTTGCTTCTTACGCCTTCAATAAATCGCACTCCACTTGTTATGCTTGGGTGGCTTATCAGACGGCTTTTCTCAAAGCCAACTATCCCGCCGAATACATGGCCTCTGTACTCAGCAACAACATGTCCGACATCAAGCAAGTTTCCTTCTTTATGGAAGAATGTCGCCGCATGGGCATAGAAGTACTCGGCCCAGATATCAACGAGTCTGGCTTTACCTTTTCGGTCAATGCCGCAGGCGCCATTCGCTTTGGCCTAGGCGCCATCAAAGGAATGGGCAGCGGGCCAGTTGAAACCATTTTAGAGGAGCGCAAAAATGGCCCTTTCGAATCTATTTTTGACCTCACCAAGCGCATCAATCTCAGACTTTGCAATAAGCGCGCCTTTGAAAGTTTGGTTTATGCAGGTGGTTTCGATTCTTTTACAGATGTGCACCGCGCCCAATACATGGTTGCCGATGCCAACGGCCGCACTTTTCTAGATGCAGCCATTCGTTATGGCGCAAGTGTGCAAGAACAAGCGCAGTCTTCGCAGCACAGCATGTTTGGCGAGGCCACCGGCACCACTATGCCAGCGCCCACCGTGCCACGAGCCGAGGAATGGCCGGCCATTTACAAACTCAATCGCGAGAAAGAAGTCGTCGGAATTTTTATCTCTGGCCACCCACTAGACGACTACAAAGTAGAAATCAATTCTTTTTGTACAGGGAATGTGGCCATGCTCAATGACCCCGCCGCCTTTTTGGGCCGCGACCTGTTGCTCGCCGCGATCATTACCACGGCCGAGCACCGCATCACCAAACGCGGCGATGCCTTTGGCTCGCTCATCATCGAAGATTACCAAGAAGCATTCAAGCTCAATTTATTCAATGAGTCTTACCTGAAGTTCAAGCATTTTATGGAGCCTGGTACGTTTGTGGCCATCAAAGGTCGCATTGAAGTGCCGCGCTTCAGGCAATACCCAGAATTTGTGGTGCACCACATCGAGTTGCTGCAAGAACTCCGAGACAAGCGCGCCAAAATGCTCAAATTGCGCTTCTCAGCCAAGCAACTCGATCAATTGGTTATCGATCAACTCCATGATTTATTTGAAGCCAACCCGGGGGCTTGTCAGCTGCACTTCACGGTCTTTGATCCGCTAGATGGCATCGAAGTTTCTTTGCCTTCGCGCAGCATTAAGGTGCAACCTTCTAGTCAGTTGTTTAAAGAACTCGCGAAACTCGACATCCAATTCAAGCTTAACTAGCCGAACAAATAGTTCCATTTAGTGCAGTAGGCACAAAACTCAAGGACATAAAAAAAGCGCTCGAAAGAGCGCTTTTTTATTTGATCAATGCATCGATCAAAGTATTTGAATTATGCTTCAGCAGATTCTTGCGGAACCAATACGCGGCCACAATGCTCACAAACAATAATTTTCTTTTTAGTAACGATGTCAAGCTGACGCTGAGGTGGAATTTTGTTGAAACAACCACCACAAGAACCGCGCATGACTTGTACAACCGCCAAGCCGTTTTTGGCATTGGTGCGCAAACGCTCATAAGCAAACACCAAACGGTTTTCGATGTTTTTCTTGGCGGCGTCTGAAGCCTTGATGAGTTTTTCTTCGTCTTTTTGCGTCTCGCTGACAATAGCCTCTAATTCTGCTTTTTTGCCATCGAGGTCACCTTGTTTCATTTCTACACGCGCCACTGCTTCGGTCAAGGTTTCTTTCTTGAGGTCGATTTTGAGTTTGGCTTCTTTAGATTTTTTGTCGTGTAGTTTGATTTCGAGCTCTTGGAATTCAATTTCTTTGGAAAGTGATTCGAACTCGCGGTTGTTGCGCACGTTGTTTTGCTGCTCTTTGTATTTAGAGATCGCGCCTTCTGCGTCTTTAACGGCTAATTTACGGTCTGAGATTTCTGTCTCAACTTCTTTGATTTCGTCGTTGATTTTGGAGACGCGTGTGTTGAGTCCGATGATTTCGTCTTCTAGACTTTGCACTTCTAAAGGAAGTTCACCACGGATGGTGCGAATGCGGTCGATTTCAGAGTCGATTTTCTGGAGTTCAAAAAGCGCATCTAATTTTTCTGCGATGGTACCTTCTTTTTTAGTTGCTGCTGCCATGGGCTATAGATAGTTAACGGGATTCGTATTCAACTTAGTTAAACGGACCGCAAAGTTAGCAAATTTTTCCGTAAGTTGTTCAGCTAAAAGTTCACTTGTGAATTGCTCGCTTTCATAGTGACCGATATCGGCAATGACGATTCGGTTCTCGGCGTCAAAAAATTCGTGGTATTTGAAGTCTGCAGTGATGTAAATGTCTGCTTTGGCCCTGATGGCATCGGGCAATAGAAAGCTTCCCGAACCGCCACACAAGGCTACTTTTTCTATCTTCTTTGGCAGCAACTGCGTGTAGCGAATCACGCCGCAATTGAATTTTTGTTTCAATTCGCTCAAAAATGTCAGTGCATCGGCCGGTTCTGCTAGGGTTCCTACGAGGCCTGCTCCTATAGATTGATGTTGGTTTTGTGTCGCTAGTAATTGATACGCCACCTCTTCATAAGGGTGCGCGCTGCGCATGGCAGTCAATACCGCGTTTACACGATGCGCCTCCACAATATATTCCAATTTGAGCTCCGTTACTTCTTCGCGCTGCCCGGCGCTGCCGAGGTAGGGGTTTGCTTTTTCATTGGGCCTGAAGGTTCCTGTGCCGAGTGTCCTGAAATGGCAGTCTGTGTAGTTGCCGATCTGACCGGCTCCTGCAGCGAGTACGGCGCTATCTAATGCAGCGAAATCTGCCTGCGGTACATAGACTTCTAATTTGAACAACTGCGCCTGCATAGGGCGTAAAATGCGGCAATCTTGCAAACCTATTTTTTGGGCAATTTTGGCGTTGACGCCTTCCGAATGGTTATCGAGGTTGGTGTGGATCGCATAAAGTGCAATGCCGTTTTGTATGCAACGTTCCAAAACGCGCTCCACGAAGTTATTTCCATTGAAGCGCTTGAGTCCTTTGAATACGACCGGATGATGCGCAATGATCAAATTGCAATTATTTGCAAGCGCTTCTTCTACAATGGCTTCTGTTACATCTAGCGAGACCAAAGCGCCCGTAACGGTTTGTTCGGCGTGGCCGTAAATGAGCCCACAGTTATCATAACTTTCCTGAAGTTGCAGTGGGAATTTAGCCTCTAAAAAGCGGGTGATGTCTTGGATTTGCATTTAAAGTAGTTTTGAAAGACCAATATTGAAGCCCCAGCCATAGCTTTTGTGCACATAATCTTCGTAAGGTCCGTAAGAATTATTGAGCTGCTTTCGGTATAAATAACCCAAGCGCAAGCGATAGTTTTCGTCGAGCTGTAGGTCTATTCCAGCAGAACCTATCCACGAAATCGTGAAGCTGTTCATGGCATTGTTGATTTTGATTTGGTCGTCGTATTTGGCACCAAGTGCGTTGGTCCATTGGAGGTCTTGTTTGTAGCCTTGATACAGTGCCGGAACCAAGCCCAAACCGCCATAAAACTTAAATTTGTCACCGAAAGTTAACTTCAGTTGCAGCGGTAAGGCCAAATAGCGATAGCGCGTTTGATAGTTAAAAGTGGAGTCAGAATTGCTGTCGCTAAAAGCATAAGCCTCGCCGTTTTGCATCCAGGAAACCCCGCCATCCAGGTAAATAAATTTGGAAAGCCCTAAGCACAGACCTAATTGCTGTGACCAAGCCGTAAGGGAACTTTCATTGGCGCGCTCGCCCAAAGGCGTAGGCAAAAAGGCATCATTAGAGGTAAGGCCTCGAAACAACTCCATACGCTGGGTCTCGACATAAAATTGAGTCGGATAAGTTCCTTTCAGGTTTTCATTGAAAAGTTGCGCTTTGGCCAAACCGCTGAACAGTAGCAAGCATAAAAAGAGGAGGTGCTTCATGCTTCAAAAATACACTTTTTAACGCGCTTCAAAAAGTCTTGATGCAGGTCAAGTAAATTTGGTGGGCGGGGGCCGTACCTTTGTCAAAATTTAAATAAAACATAGCAAATGGAAACAACTTGGAAAGTAGACACAATGCACAGTGAAGTAGGCTTCAAAGTGCGCCACATGATGATCTCTAACGTCAGCGGATCTTTCGGTTCATTCGACGCACACGCCACCACAGCAGGCGATGACTTCGCAACAGCTCAATTTAGCTTCAATGCCGACATCAACTCCATCAGTACTGGTGTTGCAGATCGCGATGGCCACCTCAAGTCTGCAGATTTCTTCGATGCAGAAAGCCACCCAGCCTTAACTTTTACCTCAACAGGAATTACAAAGATCGACGACGAAACTTTAGAAATCGCAGGTCATCTTCAAATCAAGGGTCAAACTCACCCTGTTGTGCTCAAAGCAGATTTTGCTGGTATCGCTGTAGATCCTTACGGACAAACCAAAGCAGGTATGACACTTTCAGGTAGCATCAAAAGAAGTGAGTTCGGACTTACTTGGAGTGCCGTTACCGAAGCGGGAAATATTGTGGTTAGCGACGACATCAAACTTGCCGCTGAGCTTCAGTTCATCAAGCAGTAAGTAGGTTCTTAGCCACCTTTAAGGCCTCGTTGATGTGGCCCACAGGGTTGGTCTGAGAATTGAAAATACCGGCAATCTTTCCGTCGAGCCCCACTATATAAGTGACTCTTCCGGGAAGTAGCCCAAATAAAGATGCAGGTACGCCGAATAATTGGCGTACCTTTTTTTGTGTATCAGAAAGCAGCACGTAAGGTAGGCTGTGTTTTTGCTGAAAATTTTGATGCGAAGTGCTGGCGTCTGAAGAAATACCGAAGACCTCGCAACCGAGTGCTACAAAATCAGCGTACGCATCTCTAAACGCGCAGGCTTCTTTGGTGCAGCCTGGGGTGTCGTCTTTTGGATAAAAAAACAGGACTAAGATCTTTTGACCTAAGTATTCATTGACATGAATTTGTTTTCCTTGGCTGTCTGGTAAACTAAATGCGGGGCAGTTGTCTCCAATTTGGATGGCTTGGCTCATGGTTGTAGTGCTGTTTTGAAGCGATCTAAAACGCGTTCGCGCGCCATTTTATGATCGACAATCGGATTTGTATATGCGGGTGTACCAAATTCGGGCACCCATTTTTTGATATAAGTATATTGCGGATCAAATTTCTTTTGCTGCGCTTCTGGGTTGAAAACCCGAAAATAAGGTGCGGCGTCGCAACCACAACCTGCAGCCCATTGCCATCCGCCCACATTGCTGGCCAACTCAAAATCGAGTAGCTTTTCGGCAAAGTAGCGCTCGCCCCAGCGCCAATCGATAAGCAAATGCTTGGTGAGAAAACTCGCCACTACCATCCGCACGCGGTTGTGCATAAAACCTGTTGCATTGAGTTCGCGCATGCCGGCATCTACCAGCGGATAACCCGTTTGGCCCGCGCACCAGGCCGCAAAATCGCTTTCGTTGTTTTCCCATACAATGCGATCGTACTGTGGCTTAAAGGCTTTGTCGGTCGTATGTGGAAAATGAAATATGATCATTTGGTAGAAGTCGCGCCAAATGAGTTCGTTGAGGTACTTTTCATTCAAGTGCTGTGCTGCTCTTGCCAAAGTGCGGATTGATATCGTGCCAAAACGCAAGTGCAAACTGAGCCTAGAAGTGCCTAAAACAGCAGGAATATCGCGCAACTCGTGGTATTTTTGAATTACTGCATTTGGCGTAGCACTCGCCGGAAAAGGATGCAATTGCACCTGTTCAAAACCCATTTCTTCGAGTGAAATAAGGGCTTTGGTTTGGAAAGGGTGTAAATGTGTCAGGTATTTTTCGGTCGGGTAGGCTTTGAAATGATAGTCGGTCAGTTTGGCCTTCCATTTGCGGGCATAGGGCGTATAAATGGTGTAGGGCAAGCCGTCGTCTTTGG
>JBFYPV010000211.1:0-7490 GCA_041303085.1 Crocinitomicaceae bacterium | reverse complement strand
GTAAAACGGTTGAATTTCATCGCTGACATCTACGGTGTAGTGCTGGTAACTCACCTGCTTGATGGCACCGTATACCGCGCTCGGGTCTTCATTTTGATTGACAGATGTGAGCACGTTGCGCAGCGCTGCTCTGGCCTGTTGCGCAAACTCACGCAAGTTCAGGCTGTCTTCGCGCTGCTGAATATTGATGTACTCTTGTTGCAACTGACGGGTATTGTGGATCCAGACAAACTGAACTGAAAGAATGCTCAGAATGGAAATAATGCCCAGAATGGCAACCGCATTAACCGCCTTGTTTTTCATCAATTAAAAGCCATTCACTCCGTTGACGGTTGTGTATTTCAAGACGTTTTTCTTTTCTGGATGAATGCGCGCAAAAGCAGATTGCACCGCAAGGGTACCTTCGTGGAAGCCACACAAGATCAGTTTGAGTTTGTTTTCGTAGGTATTGACATCGCCAATGGCATAAATACCTGGGATGTTCGTAGAGTAGTCGAGCGTATTGACTTTGATGGCGCTTTTATCAATTTCCAAGCCCCAATCGCCGATCGGTCCTAAGCTTGGTTTGAGGCCAAACAACGGAATAAAGTGGTCAGCTGCAATGCTGCGTTCGCCGTCTTTTTGATGCGTCACAAGCACGTGTTCGAGGTGGTCTGCACCTTGAAGGCCCGTTACTTCTGCCTCTGTAACTAGATCGATTTCGCCGCTTTCTGCCATGTCAATGACGCGCTGAACAGAATCGAGGTGGCCGCGGAAAGAACTGCTGCGGTGTACCAAAACAACACGCTTGGCAATTTTTCTTTCTGCGAGGTAAATAGACCAGTCTAGTGCGGAGTCGCCGCCGCCGGCAATGACACATACTTTGTCTTGATAGATTTCAGGGTTGCGAATGATGTATTCTACGCCTTTGTCTTCAAAGTCAGTGATGTTGGCAATAGGTGGTTTGCGGGGTTCAAAAACGCCGAGTCCGCCGGCAATCATGACAATTGGTGCGCGGTGTGCTGTGCCTCTGACGGTAGTGACGATAAATTGCCCTTCTTCATCTTTGTCGATGGTCATGGCAGCCTCACCAAGTGTAAAACCTGGCTTAAATGGCGCCGCTTGGGCCATGAGGTTGTTGATGAGTTCGCCCGCCAAAATAGACGGAAAACCCGGGATGTCGTAAATCGGTTTTTTAGGATAGATTTCTGAACACTGCCCACCAGGTTGCGGCAATGAATCGATCAAGTGGCAGCGCAATTTGAGTAAGCCGGCTTCAAAAACTGTAAATAAGCCAACAGGGCCTGCACCAATAATGATAATATCTGTCTGGATCATGTGGGTAAACGATTAATAGGGAGGAAATACGGGTTTGTTTTGTAAAATGTCTTCGATGCGCTGCATGACCTCTGGTGTAAGAAGTTCTTGTGCGCTCAAGGCTTGCATGTTCTCTTCTAATTGGTAGAGCTTGCTTGCCCCAAGAATAACCGTAGAAACATTTGGATTTTTCAGGCACCAAGCCAGGCTCATGACTGGCAAGCTCAGGCCGAGTTCTTTGGAGAGGTCGGTGAGCGCAAGTACAGACTTGATGCGGGCATCAGTGAGGTTTTTTTCTTTGAGCCACTCTAAGCCTTCCATGCCCAGGCGCGTCCCGTCTGGAAATTGATCGTTGTATTTGCCGCTCAAAATGCCACTGGCTAATGGAGACCAAATAGTGGTGCCAAGGCCAACAGTCTTGTAGATTTGAGAAAACTCAACTTCTACTTTTTCTCTTGCGAACATATTGTATTCGGGCTGCTCTACAATTGGACCGATCAAATGGTTTTGTTTGGCAAAGAGGTGCGCCTCCATGATTTCTTGTGCAGACCACTCAGATGTTCCCCAATACAAGATTTTGCCTTGCATGATGAGTTGGTGCATGGTCCAGACGGTTTCTTCGA
Organism: Crocinitomicaceae bacterium; assembly: GCA_041303085.1. Taxonomy (GTDB): domain Bacteria; phylum Bacteroidota; class Bacteroidia; order Flavobacteriales_D; family Crocinitomicaceae; genus UBA952. The sequence continues at coordinate 5,571 of JBFYPV010000211.1, read as the reverse complement.
TAGGTGTTTTTTTGTCTGGGCGGTGGCAGTAGTATAAATCGAGGTAGTCGAGTTGAAAGCGTTTGAGGGCTTGTTCGCAGGCTTCTACCAAATGTTTGCGGTTGAGTCCTTTTTGGGTTGGCCACTGGCCACCTGTTCCAAAAAATGCTTTGCTACTGACAATATAAGAGTCTCTAGACCAATGTTTTTTCTTGAGGATAGCGCCCATGACTTCCTCGCTCTTGCCGCGGGCATAAATTTCTGCGTTGTCAAAGAAGTTGATGCCTTGTGCGTAGGCGTAGTCCATGAGGGCTTCGGCGGTGTCATCGCTGATTTGTTTGCCAAAAGTAAGCCAAGAGCCGAGGGAGAGCCGACTGACTTGCAAGCCGCTGTTGCCCAAATTATTGTACTGCATTTCCATAGGTTGTTGTTGCTGTTTTTCTTTGTTTGTGTTTCCAAATGCCGTTGGCGAGCACCACTGATAAAATCATTGCTGCGCCCCAATAAAACGAAGTTTGGAGTAATTTGTGCTCTTGTAGCAGCACAATTGCTAAAATAATCGTGTAAATCGGTTCTAAATTAATGCTCAAAGATACGCTAAATGCGCCGAGCCGCTTGACAATTTCTATTGTCGCTAAAAAAGCAAAAGAGGTGCAGAGAATTCCTAGAAACAAAAGCCAGTAAAAGTCGGTTTGTGTCATTTGAAATAAATCGAGGCTCATTTTGCCTTGGAAGACAAAATACGCGCTGAGCGCTATAAAACCCGTTGAAAGCTCGGTGAAACTCAGGGCAGCGGTGTCGGTTTGCTGCGCGAGTTTGCCATTGGCCACAGAGAAAATGCCTGCACATAGTGCCGATACCAAGCCAATCAAGACCGCTTTTTGCTCTTCGCCCTTGAAATCGTGGGCCACAAAATAAATACCGCCAATCACTAGTAAACCCATGGTGAATTCAATCCAAGAAAAGCGTTTGCGCATGATCAGTGGCTCCAGCCAGGTAACGTGCAGGGTAGTGGTAGACAAACAAAGAATGCCGAGCGAGGCCGTCGAGAGCTGAATAGAGGTGTAAAAGGTCAGCCAGTGCAAGGCAACAACCAAGCCAACTACAATACTCCAAATGAGCGTGCGGCCTTTGGGTAAGGTCATTCTTTTTTTAATGAGCATATAAATGCCGAGCGCCACAGCAGCAATCCAGAGCCGGTGCCACACAATGAGCAGCGCGTCTAGATGTATGAGTTTGCCCAAAATACCGGTAAAGCCCCACATGAAAATGATGAGGTGCAGCAAGAAATGATAACGGTATTGTTGAAACAAAGCGACTTAGCGTTTTTTAGACCATTCGTCTATCGATTTTTGGTTGGCGAGCACATACGCGTCGTCGCCATCTGCTTTGGCAGCGTCCATTGAAAGCTTCGCTGTTTCGATAGCGCCTTTGTAGTCGCCGTTGGCCGCCTGAAGTTGTGCTTTGAGGCGCGTCATCCAGTAGGCAGAAGGGCCACGCAGCTCCACTGCTTTGGTAGACCACTCGAGTGCTTTTTTGAGGTCGAGGTTTTCGTTGAAGTAGTAGGTAGCTGCTTGGTGGTAATCATTGGCAGCAGGACCTGACATCGTTTTGTCTATGCTTTCCAACACTTCGCTTTTCGTATCCAAACCAAAAGGGAGTTCTACTTTGGTTTCTGCCCAACATAAAGTAAGTTTGGCGCTGCTGTAACGGAGTTCATCGAATTGAAGCGTTAGATTTTCCGTCCAATTTTTATTGATTTGGGCAGGCGCACTTACTTTTAGCGCTACTTTGCTGTCGTCCCATTTTTCCGGAAGCCCCCAATTGCTATAGTCTTTGTAAAAATAAAATTCCCAGTTGTTTTCTCCCGGTTTGGCAAAAAGGGCATAAGACCCCGTATAAAGGGTGTCTTTTCCGAAAAAAAGATTCTGGTTGGTGGAGAATATGGTATTTTGGTTCGCACCTAAGCGCCACATCTTGCCGTAAGGGATCAGTTCGCCAAAAATAACCCGGCCATTTACACTTGGTCTGGAGTATTCGATGATGATATCGGCCAAGCCTACTTTTTGCTGCACTTTGGCAGCAGGGCTCGCTTTTGGCGTTAAAACTTGAGCAGTGAGGCTTGCGCTGAAGCCAATGGCGAGGATAAATAGTAGTTTTTTCATGAGGTTTTATTTTTTAAACAAGCTGCCGGGCGGTATGTTCACCGGCAAAGAAAGTTCCCAATTGGGTCTGATTTTGATTTTTTCTGGATAATAGTAAATAGGCTCGGCACGCACCTTGCGCTCGATGTCAATAGCGTCCCATTTCAGGTTGTCATTGAGGTCCGAAACAATTCTAAGTGTGTACATTCCAGCTTGAAGAGAGTCTATGTTGATGGTTTGTTTGTCGACGGCTACTGTTTTTTTCAGGACTTCTCCGATGTAAATCTCTGCCAAAAGATGGGGGAGTAGCGTATCAAATTGCAAAATAAGTGTGCTCAAGGGAGTTGCGACCACAGCTGAATCTTTTGCGGCAACGGAAGGCAATTCTTTGGTTGCTGGTTTGGACAAGAAAAACGCAAGGGTATCTGCTTGAATTTGACGCAATACGACAGGTTCAAACAACATATCTTGGCTTTCGGTTGGCCCACAGGCACCGTCCTGATTTTCATCGATGTAGGCCTTAAGAAAGTAAGTGCCATCTTTCAAACCTTTGAGTTGCAGTGCGCCTTGCGGGTCAAAGCGACCGATGTAGCGCGCCGTGCGGCTGGTGTCGGTTTGGTACAAACCTAGATAAGTGTTGCTTGGTTTATTGTTGGGGATCCATTCTTTGGCCCGGGCGTTCAAGACCAAAGAGTCTAGGGTAGGGCCGGTAGAGAAGGTCCAGGTCATGAGCGAGTCATTGCCTTCAGTGAGGTCTTTGATACCGCCGTTGCTCAGGAGCGTATAAGTGGTTTGGGCTTGTAACGGATCGAGAAAGAGAACGCGCAAGGTTTTGCCTTTGAGCTCGTATTGCAAGCGGCTGTCGGCGGGCATGAGTTGGATGCGCTGTTGGGGCTGATCTAGTTTGATGAATTCGTCAAAAACGAGCAGTTGTTCGCTTGCGGTGACGTTGCGTTGTTTATCGGAAATGGACTCAGACACGACCTTTGGCGCAGCCTCATCTGTTGGGCCTCCAGTAATGGTGCCGACCTGCGCACAAGCGCAAAGCAAAAGCAGCCCTACAAATGCCCAGCGAACCATATCATTAATTTTTCGATTTCGACCTGATCTGTCTGATCGAAGTCGGCGAGTGTTGTGCTATCGATGTCTAAGACACCCCATACTTTTTGGTCCTTGAAAACCGGAACCACCAACTCGCTTTTGGAAAGCGCGCTGCAGGCAATATGCCCAGGAAAGGCTTCAACATCGGCAACAAGCTGGCTTTTTTGCTCGGCCCAAGCGGTACCGCAGACGCCTTTTCCGTACTGAATGCGCGTACAGGCAATAGGCCCTTGAAAGGGTCCTAACACGAGTTGCTCTTCTCTGACCACATAAAAACCGATCCAAAACCAACCAAAAGCTGCTTTCAGGGCCGCACAAAAATTAGCCATATTGGCTACCGCATCGGTTTCTGAACCAATAAGCGCCTCTAGCTGAGGACGCAGCTCTGCGTAGCGTGAAAGTTTGTCGGTGGATTGAAAAAAAAGTTGCTCGGCCATAATGCGTTTACAAATTTCACGTTTTTAAAGCGAATGACAATCTTTTACTTTGTAATTTTCCACTATGATCAAACAAGTCCAATTCGAAAAAATACTCTTTTTAGACATCGAGACCGTCCCTCAGGCTTATCAGTTTGAGCAACTCGACGACAAATCCAAGGCTTTATTTGAGGCGAAAAACCGTTTTCAAATCAGTCCGGAAAAGCCCATCGAACAAATTTTTGAGGACCGTGGTGGCATCCTCGCAGAATTCGGCAAAATTGTCTGCATTTCTGTGGGCATGTTGCACGAAGGTAGTCAGGGCAAGAGCATACGCTTGAAATCCTATTACCACGACGACGAAGAAACCTTGCTCAAGCAATTCAAGCGCTTATTAGAAGACCACTACAACACGCCGTATCACGTACTGTGTGGGCACAACAGCAAGGAGTTTGACATCCCGTATATCTGCCGCCGCATGCTCATCAATGGCATTGCACTGCCTTCCGCTTTGCAAATTGCAGGTAAAAAACCATGGGAAATCAATCACATCGACACCATGGAACTCTGGAAATTTGGCGACTACAAATCGTATACTTCGCTCTCGCTACTTTGCCACGTGATGCAAATCCCGACACCCAAAGACGATATTTCAGGAGCCGATGTAGCACGCGTTTATTATGAAGAGCAAGACCTGCAGCGCATCATGGTGTACTGTGAGAAAGATGTGGTGGCGCTTATTCAGCTGTTTTTGAGGCTGCAAGGAGAGCCTTTGGTAGACGAATTCAATATTTCGTCGGCCAGTACGGCAAAAGAGTAGGCATAAAAAAACCTGACTTCAAAAGCCAGGTTTGTGGTGAGTGATACTGGATTCGAACCAGTGACCCCTACCCTGTCAAGGTAGTGCTCTAAACCAACTGAGCTAATCACCCGAGGACTGCAAAGATACAAGTTTTTTTGAGCATGCAAAGTCAATAGTATGTAGTTTTACAGCAAAATGAGTCACGACAAAATCATACTTGGCATCGATCCCGGCACAACCGTTTTGGGTTATGGGCTCATTCACGTCCAGCAAAAACAGCTCAAACTCCTGAATTTCGGCGTGATACAACTCCACAAGCTCAGCAATCATCCGGACAAACTCAAAAGAATTTTAGAAAGACTCAACGGGCTCATTGCCGAATACAAACCAGATGAAATGGCGATTGAAGCGCCTTTCTTTGGCAAAAACGTGCAGTCTATGCTCAAGCTCGGCCGCGCCCAAGGTGTGGCTATTGCAGCAGCGCTGAACCACGACATGCCTTTTGAAGAATATTCGCCAAGGCGCGTGAAGCAGGCGATTACCGGCAGTGGTAGCGCTTCCAAAGAACAAGTTGCTTCCATGCTTCAAACACTGCTCAATTTTCAAGAAATGCCCAAATACCTCGATGCAACCGATGGTTTGGCCGTTGCCGTTTGCCACCATTTTTCAAAAGGTATAGGCGAACACAACAAGGCAAAAGGCGATTCCTGGACCGCATTTTTATCCCAAAACCCCGATCGTTTAAAGCAATGAGTACGCAAAAAATTTTGGTCTTTACCGATGGCTCTTCGCGCGGTAACCCAGGCCCAGGAGGTTTTGGCGCAATCCTACAATTTGGTAGCAAGCGCATGGAACTCAGCCAAGGATTTCGACGCACCACCAACAACCGCATGGAACTCATGGCGGTGATAGTAGCACTCGAGCATATCAAAAACCGCAATTATACGGTCGTGATCCATTCCGATTCTAAATACGTCATCGATTCGATTACCAAAGGCTGGGTTTTTGGCTGGGTAAAAAAAGGTTTCAAAGACAAGAAAAACCCGGATTTATGGCAGCGTTATTTGGCACTGCATCCAAATTTCAAATTGGAATTTGTGTGGGTAAAAGGGCATGCCGGGCATCCTGA
>JBFYPV010000210.1:0-8015 GCA_041303085.1 Crocinitomicaceae bacterium | reverse complement strand
TTCAAGAACGTTTGTTCAGAACGCCGCTCCCTACTTTGCAAGCGCAATTCGAAGTTTCCAATGAGGTCTTGATTTGGCGACTTTTCCCCGGAATGCCTTTTGAACACTATGCAAAAGCGCTTAGTTACCCCGACATCAAAATTTTGATCATTGAAACCTTCGGTGCAGGCAATGCCTTTAGCAAGCAGCGTTTTCAGACTTTGCTCGAAGCGTTTATTGCTGCGGGTGGCTTGGTATTGAATATCACGCAGTGTCAGAGCGGAGCAGTAAGACAGGGCGCATACCAGACCAGTACTTTTTTCGAAAAAATTGGCGTGATCAGTGGTTCAGATTTAACGGCCGAGGCCGCGCTCACCAAATGTATGTTTGCATTGGCCAATGTGCCTGAAAACGATCGTGCTACTTTCATCAGAACGGCCATCGCCGGCGAACTTTCAGCTGCTATATAGTCGTTTTTTCGACTAAATGACCATCGAGTACTTCTAGAATCCTTCCTGGATAATGGCGCACCATCTGCATGTCGTGGGTGGCCATCAAAATGGCTGTATTTTCCTCTTTAGCAACTGCGAGTAATAATTCCATGATTTCTTTTGAGGTTTCTGGATCAAGGTTACCAGTAGGCTCATCTGCAAGAATGAGCGCAGGCTGATTGAGTAGTGCGCGGGCTATAGACACGCGCTGTTGCTCTCCACCCGATAGCATGTGCGGAAACGAATGTGCTTTTTGCTCAATGCCAACGAGCTGCAAGCAGTTGAGTGCGCGTTGTTCCATTAATTTTTTGTCTTTCCAGCCCGTTGCGCCCAAGACAAACTTGAGGTTGTCGATCACATTTCGGTCGGTGAGCAATTGAAAATCTTGAAAAACGATGCCAATTTTTCGGCGCAAAAACGGAATATCCTTGCGCTTGAGGCCCTTGAGTGCATAACCACAGACTTCTCCCTCGCCCTCCACTAATGGAATTTCGGCATAAAGGGTTTTGAGCAAACTACTCTTTCCGCTACCGGTTTTACCGATTAAATAAGCAAAGGATTGAGCAGCAAGTTCAAGCTGAACGTTCGATAAGATCAATTGATCTTGTTGGTAAATATTGGCTGCAGCCAGCGCGATGACATTTGACACGAGTTCTAATTTTAGACAAATGTGTTCAATATGTCGTAACCATTTGTCAAAAGCCGCGATTTTATCTTAACAAATTCAGGTTTAAAACTTTTGATTGTAGGGGGCTTGTTGGGCCTGCGCCCCCATTAATTTTACATTCTATGAATCGTAACTTGCGTTATCTTGTCTTCCTGCTTTGTTTCCCATTGTTCTTTTGGGCTCAGGAGTCCGTTAAATTTAGCGGAGAGAATGCAGCATTTTTCAATGCTGAAGAACTATTTACCAAAGCTCAGTTTGCCGCTGCCAAGCAAGAGTTTCGGGTTTTCATTGATGGCTGCCAAACTCAGCAGCGCAATGAGCACGACCCGTACTTGATCAAGGCCTACTATTATGAAGGCATGTCTGCGCTCAAGTTGTACCACAACGATGCCATCCCTTTGTTGGAGCAATTCAATAAAACGTATCCAGAAAACAACTTCAGAAATGAAATTGCCATCGGGGTAGGGTCTTATTATTTTCAGTCTGAGGATTACCTCAATGCCCAGGTGGCGTTTGCACAAATTAATTTATCGGGTCTGAGTGCCGAACAAAAAGAAGAGGTTTTGTTCAAGTTAGGTTATTCGGCTTATCAAAACGAAGATCAAGATGCGGCCTACTTGGCCTTCAAGGACATCAAAGACGGCAGCACACAATACGCCAAGCCGGCGCTGTACTATTATGCGCACATCAGCTACGTGCGTTCGTCTTTGCAAGAAGCTTTAGAAGGTTTTCAGGCCTTGCAAAAAGATTCGACCTTCTGCGGGGTTGTACCGTATTACATCGCCCAAATTTTGTACAAACAAAACAAGTTTCAACAAGTCATTGACTTTGCACCGACGGTATTGAACTGTGGTTTTGTCAATAATGAGTTTGATATTCAGCATATTATAGGAAATGCTTACTACCAATTAGGTAAATACGACCTCGCGCTTCCGTTTTTGGAACGCTATCACCAAAATGCCCGCGGCACCCGTGACGACTACTATGAGTTGGGCTTTGCCTACTACAAAACCAAACAGTACGAGAAAGCCATCAAGAATTTTGACCGGGTAACCCGCGCTCAGGATAGCCTTTGTCATATTGCCATGTATCAAATTGGCGATGCTTATCTACAACTCAATAAACTCTTGCCTGCACGCAGTGCTTTTGAACGCGCGGCAGAAATGTTATTTTTACCTCAAATCAAGGAAGATGCCTTGTTTCAGTTTGCGGTGTTGTCTTTCAAAGTGGATATCAATCCGTACGACGAATCTGTACGCGCCTTCGAAAACTACTTGAGCCAATATCCAGATTCAAAAAGAAAGCGCGATGTATATCAATATTTGGTCAATGTGTACACCAACACTTCCAATTTTGCCAAGGCCCTAGAATCCATCGAAAAACTTCCGTCCAAAGATGCACAACTTAAAAAAGTATATCAAACGGTTGCTTTTAACTACGGCGTTGAGCTGTTTCAAAAAGGCCAACTCACTGAGGCCTATGCTGCGTTCAAACGTGTAGATACCTATCCAATGGACCCTCAAATGGTGGCGCTTTCGCGTTACTGGATGGCCGACATCTCTTTCAGAAAAAAAGAATTGCCCGCGGCCATTAACATGTACCGCGATTTCATCAATTCGCCGGCCTCTAATGCTTTGCCAGAGAAAGTAGACGCCTACTACAACATCGGCTACGCTTATTTTGAGCAAGGCAAGCGCGATGAAGCCATTCAATCTTTTAGAACCTATCTACAACTCAATCCAAACAAAGAAAATAAAGTCGTAGACGCCACCTTCCGCATTGCTGACGCTTATTATGTCAACAAGCAAAACTTGCAAGCCATTCAATATTACCAGCAGGCCTACAACCTCAATTCTGCACTCAACGACAAAGCCCTTTTCTATTTGGCAAAAGCGCAAGGTTTCAATGGGCAGCTAGCAGAAAAAGCAGTTACACTGAGTAAATTACTCAAAGAAGAGCCCGTTTCGAAGTACCGAATGAATGCACAATACGAGTTGGCGCGCACTTATATGTCTCAGCTCAATTATGACGACGCGCTCAAATCGTATCAGTCTTTCTTGTCGGAGTTTCCTAAATCGCCGTATTTACTTGACGTCAAACTCGATGTTGCAGATATTTACTACAAAAAATGGGATTATATCAAGTCGGAGGCGGCGTATCTCGAAATTTTAGCGAGTTACGAGCAGCAACGTGAGGTGTGTAAAGAAGTGGTGCTCAGTCTAATTGACGTCTACAACGCTCAGAAGAAACCAGATTTAGCCTCTGAGGTAATAGACCGCTATCCTTGCGCCAATATCTCCACAGAAGAAAAAGAGAACATCTTCTATTCTCCTGCACTCGCCGCTTATCAAGACACCAATTTTAGAGAAGCAGTTGAGAAATTTGAAATCTACCTCACGAAGTTTCCGAATGGGCGTTACCTCAATGAAACGTATTTCTATTACGGCAACAGCTTGCTCAAGACCAAAGATTCGAGTGCTGCTATTGTGCAATTTGAGAAGTATTTGGCCACACCAGTAAGCACTTTTGCAGAATATGCATCTTCCAAAACTGCGGCACATTATTACATGAAAAAGAACTACGAGACCGCGCTGCAGTATTACCAGAAATTGGAATCCGCTGCCGCTAAACCAACGAGTACTTTTGAAGCCAAATTGGGCATCATGCGCTGTGCATTTATGGTCGCCAATTATAATTTGGCCAAAGAAAATGCCCGCTTTGTTTTGGACAACGCTGCTTTAACGCCGCAGCTCAGAGTAGAAGCAGAGTATGCAACGGGCCTCTCCAATTACCATTTGAAACAATACGAAGTTGCTAAACCATCTTTGGAATGGTTGGTCAAGAACACCACAACATCTATGGGTTCAGAAGCCAAGTATTTATTGTCCGACATCTATTTTGGTCAGCAAATGTATGACGAAGCCGAAGCGGAAATCAAAGCTTTGCTCAAAATGAAGCCAAGCTATAATTACTGGGTGGCGAAGGGCTTGCTTTTACAGACGCGTGTGCACATCAGCCGCGAGGACCTCTTTCAAGCCGAGCAAACGCTCAAATCCGTGATGGACTTTTATCCCGATCAACAAGATGGCGTCTTGGCAGAGGCATCAGACCTTTGGGATGAGCTCATGCAGCTCAAAAACCCGCCGGCCAACGAAGAACCGCAACCAGAAATGAAAATTGAAATCAACGAAGAGTAAGCCATGAAAGTACTGATCAGCACATTCGTTTTTCTCCTGACCGGGCTCCATATTTGGGCACAACAAGGAGATAATAATTTTACCATATATACCATTACCAATCAGCAGGTAGAACCCGCCACCCGTATATTGGAAAACCCAAAAATCATCGATTCAGTCAAGGCTACGGCGGTCAAGGACTATCCTTTGTTGTTTTTTCAAGCAGAAACCAAGATTTTACTCGACACCATTGAAGCGGCTACCGTAGAAACCTCCGAGAAGCTGGCCAAGTTGTATCCTTTTTATGTGAAGGCAGGAATTGGGTCAGTAATTATGCCACTTGGCGAGATTTATTATACCTCGGATCGGTCGAGAAATATGGTTTATGGTGCGCATCTCAAGCACTTGAGTTCTTTTGGCGACATCAAAGACCGCTCCAAGACAATCTACGCCCCAGCTCAATACGACCGCAGTTCGGCCAATGCTTATTTTGGCCTCAATGAGCGCAACTATCAGCTCAAAGTAGACGCCAACTACAGCAATAACGGCTTCCATTATTATGGCATTCCAGATTCAAGCATTGCAGCCGACAGCATTGCACAGCGTTTTCAGCTCATGAAGGGTGCTGCGGAATATGTTTGGTTGCGCGGTGATTCGGCCAAGCTCAATTTGTCTTTTCAAGCCAATTACCAACATTTCTTAACACTACCGACAGACACCACCAAGATTTGGCGCAGTAAAGAAGACAACTTTGCCTTCAAAACCCGCGGTTGGTACAACTACAAGAACGAGCATTTTTATGCCGATTTAGGCCTGCGCTACAACGGCTACAAACGCGGAATTTTAGATAGCGTTTACACCATCGGCGACACCGGTTTTGTAGTGAACAACAACATCATTGATTTCAAGCCTGGCGTCTGGACTCAAGCCCTCAGCGACCGCCTGAAAGTAGAGCTTGGCGTCACGATTACAGCCGATATTAGCCAGTTTGGCACAGACTTTTTTGTGTATCCGAATGCGGAGTTCAAATACGCGATGTTCAACAACATCTTTATTCCTTACATTGGTTTAAGAGGAGGGCTCAAGCAAAATACCTTGCAGGGGCTTGCGCAGGCCAATCCGTTTATCCTCACCAATGTTGCTTTGCGCAACGAGCACAATCCCTACGATATCTATGCGGGCTTTAAAGGCTCGCTGAGTAAAACGCTGAGCTTCAATGTTGGTGTTCACTTCATGCACATCGAGAACAAAGCCTTTTTTGTGACCGATACCCTGCCTGCTTTCGACAACTACCTCACCGTGATTTACGATACGCTCAACCAGACCACATTTGAAGGTTCGATGAGCTACCAAGCGGCTGAGAAATTGAAAATTGATGTATTGGGTCGTTACAACATTTACCAGCTGTATCATAACGCCTTTGCTTGGAACCTACCTGTGCTTCAGTTTACAGCCAGAGGAGCCTACAACTTATACGATAAATTTTATGCGCAAATTGATGCCAATATAGAAATGGGTCGTAAAGCACTCGTGCGCGCAGGTGCACCAAATGCACAACTTGAAGGGACGCAGTCTTATGTGGATCTCGGTACAATTGTCGATGTCAATTTAGGTTTAGAATACCGCTATACGCCAAGAGTTTCTTTGTTTTTACAAGCCAATAATTTGGCTGCTCAGCGCTACAACCGTTGGTATAGCTACCCTGTTCAGCCTTTCCAGGTCATGGGCGGCATTACAGCACGTTTCTGATGCAAACCGAAGGAATTGTATTAGTTGCTATTGGCAGCTCAAAAGAAGCTTTTAGGCTACAAACCATTACACTTTCGCCTCTCCAAAGCGATGAGGTTCTGATTGAATCCGAAGCTTTTGGACTCAATTATGCCGACGTCATGGCGCGCCTTGGTTTGTACCGCGAGGCGCCCCCAAGACCCTGCGTGCTCGGCTATGAACTTGTTGGGCGCATCACCGAAGTTGGGGCAGCTGTGGACCCCGCATTGGTGGGCCAACGCGTCTTGGCTTTTGCGCGCTTTGGTGCGTATGCCAGACATGCCAAAACCACTGCCAATGCCATTGTTCCGATCGGAGAAATGCCTGCACAAGACGCGCTGCCGTTTGCTACGCAAGGCGTGACAGCGCACTACATGGCGGAGGTACTCTCGCCCATTCAGGCACATGACCGCGTATTGGTGCATGCCGCAGCAGGCGGAGTAGGCAGCTTCTTGGTGCAGTTGGCCAAGCGCAAAGGCGCATTTGTTTACGGCAAAATTGGCAGCGATGCCAAAAGATCGTATCTCGAGTCTTTAGGAGTGGACGTCATTGTGAATTACAATAAAGAAGATTATTTCCAAACCATCGGTGCTCATTTAGGAAAGCAGCAGCTCTCTGCTTCATTTAACGCCGTTGGTGGCAAGTCTGCCAAAACAGATATGAAACTACTGGGCCCAGGCGGCAGGTTGTTTCTTTTTGGAGGGGCTGATTTGGCCACGAGAAAAGGACTTTTGGGCAAGTTGTCGTTTTTATGGGAAATGGGAATCGTGCTGCCCATTGGCCTGATGATGCAGTCCAAAAATATTTTGGGCGTCAATATGCTCAAAATAGCAGAAACGCAGCCGCAAGTGATTCAAAATAGCATGGCAGAAATGCTGCGCTTGTATCAGAACGGACAGTTAAAGCTGCCAAATGTGGCGAGTTATCCTTTTAGCGATTTTACCGAAGCCCACGACGCTTTAGGCCAAGGGCAAACAACCGGTAAGGTGGTGGTGCGTTGGGTTTAGGCCTTCGCGCTGAACAAGCCTTTTAGAAAATTGAATACCGGTTTGCGGAATAAAAACAGCAAGATGAGGTAGGGGATGAGCATTAAGTAGAGGATGCCGCCGTTGATATTGCTACCAAAGCTGTTTTCATCTAGCCCACTGCCTTGTTCGGCGAGCATCTTGCATTGCGAACAACCTTGCGCAACGATTTGTTGAGTGCCGGAAAGCACGAAAAGAACAAGGAGAAAAATACTACGCTTCATGGCTTAAATTTACGTTACAAAATTACGCAAGTTAGAATCCAAATCAAAATCTTAATTTTGTCATATGCGCAGTTTCTGTTTATTATTTTTGAGTGGCTTATTATTCGTTGCTTGTGGCAACCCAAATACATCAGCGGGTAAAAAACAAACCCTCGACCAACTCTTGGCGGCTCATCCCGATTCATTGCCTTTGCTCATCGAAAAAGGAAACAACCTCATGGATTCACTCGCTTTTGACAAAGCGCTCAACTACGGCGCCAAAGCATTCCGCCTAGACTCCAACAATACAGAAGCCCGCGTGTTGTACGCAGAATGCCTCATCAATAAACCCAACCGGAGTGCAGACGATGTCTTTCGGGCATTTACCATGTACCGCAACTTAGTCAAGAAGGCACCCAAAAATGTAGCGGCTTTGGTCGGTTTGGCCAATACGCTCGTACTGCTCGGCGACCACGAAAAAGCTTTTAAATACATCAACCAAGCACTCCGTATAGACAAAACATATCGCGATGCGTATATCCTGAAAGGGACTATCTATAAGTTTGAGAACAACATCAAACTAGCTATTTCTTCATATGAAACTGCTGTTCAGCAAGACCCCGAATATTACATGACCTATCTTTTGCTAGGATCCTTGTATGAGTATGAAAACAACCCTATTTGTATTGAAAAATACATGACCGCCT